>JAZQRG010000525.1:0-1721 GCA_045629445.1 Mycetocola sp.
AGTGTCCTCCAAGAGATCGGATGCGACGGTCTCGCCGCTGCCGACGAGCCTAACCGTTTGCCTTGTTTGGGTCACCCCTGTCACAGGGTTCTGGCGGTCTCACGGAGCGAGTCGGCGACGTCCCGAACGAGGAAGGGCAGACATCCGCACGGGTGCATTACCGTGGAGTCATGGCTGCGACTCTCCCCACCCCGTACGAGGACCTTCTCCGCGACACGCTCGAGAACGGCGCGCACAAGTCCGATCGCACGGGCACAGGAACCCGGAGTGTTTTCGGTCGCCAGTTGCGGTTCGACCTGTCGGAGGGCTTCCCGCTCATCACGACGAAGCGGGTGCACTTCAAGTCGATCGCCTACGAGCTGCTCTGGTTCCTCCGCGGCGAAAGCAACGTCGCCTGGCTCCGAGAGCACGGCGTCAGCATCTGGGACGAGTGGGCCGACGAGCACGGTGAACTTGGCCCGGTCTACGGGGTGCAATGGCGGTCGTGGCCGACTCCGAATGGTGAGACCATCGACCAGATCTCCGAGGTCATCGAGGCGATCAAGACAACGCCAGATTCGCGCCGGCTGATCGTTTCTGCCTGGAACCCCGCCGACATCCCGAACATGGCGCTTGCGCCGTGCCACGCGCTGTTCCAGTTCTACGTTGCCGACGGCAAACTCTCCTGCCAGCTCTACCAGCGCAGCGCAGACCTGTTCCTCGGCGTTCCGTTCAACATCGCGAGCTACGCCCTGCTCACCCACCTGGTTGCGGCGCAGACCGGCCTCGAGGTCGGCGACTTCGTCTGGACCGGCGGCGACTGCCACATCTACGAGAACCACATCGAGCAGGTCACCGAACAGCTGACCCGCGATCCGTACCCGCTGCCGCAACTGCGCATCACGGCCGAGCGCGACAGCATCTTCGACTACGAATATGACGACCTCGTCGTGGAGAACTACTCCCACCACCCCGCGATCCGGGGAGCGGTTGCCGTATGAGCGGCGCGCGAATCGGTCTGATCTGGGCCGAAGCCGGCGGAGGGGTGATCGGTCGCGACGGAGTGATGCCGTGGCACATCCCCGAAGACCTCGCCCACTTCCGGAACATCACGCTTGGCCACGCCGTCATCATGGGGCGGAAGACCTGGGACTCACTTCCCGACCGCTATCGACCGCTCGATGGCCGCCGCAACATCGTTGTGACGCGTCAGACGGACTGGCATTTTGATGGCGTCGAGGTTGCACACTCGCTCGACGACGCGTTCGAGCTCGCGAATGCCGCGGCCGACAACGGCAGTGAGAACTGGATCTGGGTGATCGGCGGTTCTGAGATCTACGCCGCAGCGCTCGACAAGGCAGACCGAATCGAAGTCACCGAGATCCGCTCGGAAATCCCCGGTGATGCCTTCGCCCCGGCCATTCCGAAGTCGTGGCGTGTTGTCGCCGTCGACCCGGAAGAAGGATGGCGCACGTCGCACACGGGCGTTGTCTACCGCTTTCTCCGTTACGAACCGGCTCCGTAGCATCCGCCGCCCGAACGAATTCGTGGTGGTGGCATCCGTTCTCAGCAGACTCAATTTCACTCATCGAGGATCGTCGGTGCCACCCGCGCAGCCGTTCACCCGGTAGCCTTGAACCTGTGTCTAACGTCGTGAATCCTTTCGGTCAGGTCCTCGTAGCGCTCGTCACCCCTTTCACCGCTGACGGTGAGGTTGACTGGCCCGGTGTTGAGAAGCACAT
>JAZQRG010000526.1:0-6962 GCA_045629445.1 Mycetocola sp.
CAATCCGAACCCGTCTCCGTCATTGACAGAGGTGAGCGAGGGCTCGGACCCGGTGACGGCTACATCGAGTCGAAGGACCTGTCGCCCTTCGCCGATGATGTTCCCGCCATCGCCAATCTGGCTCCCGACCTCCGTTCCGCCGTGCAGGACGCGGCGCGCGCGGCGATGGCTGACGGGATCGAATTCGTCGTCACGAGCGGGTGGCGAAGTGCCTACTATCAGCAGTCCCTCCTCGACGACGCGGTGCGAAACTACGGCAGCGCTGAGGAGGCGAGGAAGCTTGTGCAGCTCCCGATCGAGTCGCGCCACGTGACGGGCGAGGCCGTGGACATCGGGCGGACCGACGCCAACAGCTGGCTGAGCCAGCACGGCTCGGACTATGGACTGTGCCAGATCTACGCCAACGAAATGTGGCACTTCGAGCTGGCGACGAATCCCGGTGGGGAGTGCCCAGAGCAACTGAGCGATGCCAGTGCGGGATGAGTTCTGACTCTGCGCCAGATTTCGCGGAGGGTGGGCCCCGCCGGGCTCGAACCGGCGACCCGCGGATTAAAAGTCCGATGCTCTACCAACTGAGCTAGAGGCCCCAACCCCTCTAATCTACCGGTTCCGGCTGGGGGATTTGACCACATTCAACCACTTTCCCCGGAGTACCGTTAACCGTTGCGACCAGAGAGGCGGATGCAGATGACCGAAGAATTCCACAAGCCCACCAAGTTTCCCGGGCGGGTTTTTGAATCGTTCGTCGGCGGAATCGACCCGGCGGAGTCCAGCCGGATCGCCCACGAGACGGCAGTGGCGCTGCTGTCCCGGGTGAGGGACGACCCGGACCCCGGCGTGATCGACCGACTCGTCGCGTATACCGAAGAGCACGGGATCGATGCGATCGCCGAGCTGTGGTCGCGAGCAACACCACGGAGTCTTCCGGGCGCGTTGTGGCGGATCTACCTGCTCCAGCTCATGATCCGCGAGGACCCGCACTCCGCGAGCTTCTTGTTCACCCGCGGCACCGAGGTCATGCAGACGATCGACCCCGTCGTCGCCGGTGCATCGATCCCGACCGGACCGACGGAAATCGTCACTCTCGCCGACCAGATCCTCCGCGGACTCTTCGAAGGCGACTTCGCCGTCGCCCTCGAGCGGGCCGCAGCCTTCTGCCGGGTCTCGGCGGCCGGCTGCGCGAGTGTTGCTGATGACGCTGACGCCTCCGAGCCGGTCCGCTCACTCGACCTCACCACACGGGCGCTGCGACTGTCGACTCTCGCGCACGACCTCACCAGTTGCGCCCGGCTCTGGCGCCAGGAGTCCTTGGACTGACGGGCCACGACGGCCAGGTGGTGGATACGCTGGAGAAATGAAACCCCCTCACACACTCGTCGGCGCTGCCACTTCCGTTCGCTCGAACGCGGCTGCGCACCCGGTTCCCGCGGTGCTTGGGGGCCTCGCCGTCGGGGCAGCGGTTGCGGTTGCTGTCACGACGCTCGTTTCCCGACCCGCTCAGGCGCCGGTCAGGGTTGGCGGCACGGACATCATGCTTCCTGCAGCACCAGACGGTGACGGTCTGTTTCTTGTGGCCAACTCATCATCGGGCGAAGACGTCGTCGGCAAAGTGGACCCGCTGACCCGAATTCGCGAACGGATGCCGCGAGCTCTCGTTCATACCCTCACCGATGGCGAGACGCCCGATTCGGTCATCGGCGATGCGCTCGCATCGGCGACACCACCTCGCATCCTCGGGGTGTGCGGGGGAGACGGCACCGTCTCAGCCGTTGCTCACTGCGCTCGCGAGGCGCGTCTTCCGCTCGCTGTGATCCCCGGTGGGACGTTCAATCACTTTGCCCGCGCACTGGGGAACGACTCCGTCGACGACGCGCTCGATGCCGTCGTGAGCGGCCGTGGCGCTCGCGTCGACGTTGCTGAGATCCGGCTCGGGGGCGGGACGCCGACGACGGTGCTCAACGCGGCATCCGTTGGAATCTATCCCGCGTTCGTGCTCGAACGGGAAGAGCTTCAGCACCGCCTCGGCAAGTGGCTCGGCGGAGTCGTTGCCGCGATCCGGGTTCTTCGGACGGCCGATCCGATCGACATCGAGATCGACGGCGACCGACGCACAGTATGGTCGGTCTTTGCCGGGGTCGACCGGAACTCGCCGGAGATCCCCGCACCGCTCCAGCGCCAGCGGCTCGACGGTGGTGTCCTCGACATCCGGATTCTGCCGGCGCGCTCCCGGGTTCACGCGGCCGCTTCACTCTCGTTCGGACGAAAGACAACGGCGGTGCTCCGCGCGATGGGGCTCATTCCGCGCGCGAGCGCTGTGGAAACGTTCACGACAGAGTCACTCACCGTGACTGTCCGGCCGAAGCACGGACAGCCAGCAGGCTTCGCCTATGACGGTGAGGCCGAAGAGGTGGATGCCGGTGAAAGTGCCAACGGATACACCTCAACCGTCACGATCATCGATGGCGGGCTCGACGTGTACTGTCGACCAGCGGTCGACTGAGCGCGCCTGGTCCGGGCACAAGGAAAGACCCGCTGCCTTCGGGGAGCAACGGGTCTTTCGTCTGTGTCAGCGGCTGTGACAGCCGCTGAATGTTTTACTCAGCTGCAGGCATGAGTACCGTGTCGATGAGGTACACGGTGGCGTTCGCGGTCTGGACGCCGCCGCAGATCACTGATGCGTCGTTGACCATGAGCTCGTCGCCTTCACCGGTGACCTCGACCATTCCGCCCTGGACGGTCTCCCACTCGCCAGCGATCTCGTCAGGAGCAACCTGGCCGGGAACGACGTGGTAGGTCAGGATCGAGCTGAGCAGCGCCGAGTCGGTCTTGAGCGTCTCGATCGTTGCGGGATCGATCTTCGCGAAAGCGTCATCGACCGGTGCGAACACCGTGAACTCTGAGCCGTTGAGCGTGTCAACAAGGTTGACGTCCGGGTTGAGCTGGCCGGATACCGCAGCGGTCAGCGTTGTCAGCAGCGGGTTGTTTCCAGCGGCGACGGCCACCGGGTCCTGGCTCATCCCGACGACCGAACCGGCACCATCCGGGACCATCTCGGCGTAGTCGGCGCAGCCGGCACCGACGAGGTTCGCGGCCGGGTCCATTTCCTCCATCGGCTCTGCCGACTCACTCGACTCTGATCCTGAATCGGATGCCGGTTCGGACTCCATCGACGATGAACACGCGGTGAGCCCGAATGCGGTGATCGCCAACAGGGACAGTGCTGCAAGTGTGTTGCGCTTGGTTTTCATGAGCTGGTTCTCCTTGAAGTTGTGGCCGGATACCCGACCCCCATGCCACGTGCTGTGCGGCTGTGAAATGTTCTTCGGAGCCCGACCGCCAATGGTTTGGACTTTTTCAAGAAAACTTTTCAGAACGGATGCCGCCGCTTGCGGCGCACGCCCAGACGGGCGAATTCCAATCGTTTTGACCTGACGCTCCGAAGAGCCTTCAACCACTTACGGAGGCACCATGTTTACGCTCGCCCTCATCGGCCTGCTCGGCGGACTGATCACCGGCATCTCGCCGTGCATCCTTCCCGTCCTGCCCGTCATCTTCCTGTCCGGCGGTGTGCAGGGGGCACGGCCAACCGACGAGAGAGGCAAGGTCCTCGCCCGCGCGCAGTCGCTTCGGCCTTACCTGGTCATCGCCGGTCTCGTCGTCAGCTTCAGCCTGTTCACGTTGCTCGGCTCACTCCTGCTTGCGCTTCTCAACCTCCCCCAGGACTTCCTGCGGTGGGCCGGCATCATCGTTCTCGTCCTCATTGGAGTCGGGCTGATCGTGCCGAAGTTCCAGCACCTGCTTGAGAAGCCGTTCTCGAAGATCCCGCAGAAGAACGTCGGCACCGACCGGTCGGGATTCGGCCTCGGTATCGCGCTCGGTGCGGTCTACGTGCCGTGCGCAGGTCCCGTACTCGCGGCGATTACCGTCGCAGGGTCCACCGGCAGGATCGGTGCGGATACCGTCGTCCTCACCCTGTCGTTCGCGGTCGGAGCGGCCATACCGCTGCTCGTCTTCGCGCTCGCAGGACGTCGCGTCGGTGAACGGGTGAAGACCTTCCGCAAGCACCAGTCGGCCATCCGACTGACCGGTGGCATCGTCATGATTGCCCTGGCCATCGGCCTCGTCTTCAACGTTCCCCAGCTGCTCCAGCGCCTGGTTCCTGACTACACCAGCGCCATCCAGGACCAGATCACCGAGTCGGACGAGGTTCAGCGAGCGCTCAACCTCGGTGGGATCGTGACCGATGAGAACCGCGACCTCGACAAGTGCTCCAACGGAGGAGCCGAACTCGAGAGCTGTGGCACCGCGCCCGCCATCAGCGGCATCACCGAGTGGTTCAACACGAAGGACAACGCAGCAGTCTCTCTCGATGAGCTGAAGGGCAAGGTCGTCCTCATCGATTTCTGGGCGTACTCGTGCATCAACTGCCAGCGGTCGCTCCCGCACGTCACCGCCTGGTACGACGCCTACCGGGATGCCGGGCTCGAGGTCATCGGAGTGCACGCACCCGAGTACGCCTTCGAGAAGGAGATCGGCAACGTGAAGGCCGGCGCCGAGAACTTCGGCATCGACTATCCGGTCGCCATCGACAACAACCTGTCCACCTGGACCACGTACCGCAACCGGTACTGGCCTGCGTCATACCTCATCGACGCCGACGGCACGGTCCGCCACATCAAGCTCGGTGAAGGTGGCTACGACACCACCGAGAAGCACATCCGCGAACTGCTGACGAGTGCAAACCCGGATGCCGATCTGCCGTCGGCGACGGACATCGCCGACGAGACCCCCGAGGCCGGCGCAACGACACCGGAGACCTACCTCGGATCGACTAAGCGAGTGAACTTTGGCGGAGGCGAGAAATACTCAAAGGGCCAGGGCGACTTCGAATTCCCGAAGAAGCTGTCCAAGGACGCATTCGCCCTGTCGGGAGGGTGGGATGTCGGAACGCAGAGCATCACGCCGACCGGCACCGAGGCATCCGTTCGCCTGAATTACACGGCGAGCGAGGTGCGGATAGTGCTCGCCGGAGAGGGAACAGTTGAGGTCACGCACGACGGAACAACCGAGACCGTGACTGTCACAGGAACGCCAACGTCGTACCTGCTGGCGAAGACGGACGATATAGAGTCCGGCGGGCTGGATGTCAAGGTGGGGTCAGGTGTCGAAGCATTCTCGTTTACCTTTGGGTAGACTGGTGCATGGCCGGGCCGCAGTAACCCCGGGCTCCAATATTCGCCGCTCTGAGCGGCCTCACGCCGAGAGGCGTTCTGCGGCCCGGTCGCTTCCGTCCGGCAGACCATGTGAGAAGCTTGGAAACGTGCCAGAAGAAGCCGAATCCGTCCAGACGGAACTCTCCGACGATGATCTGTCGACGCTTCTGCTGACCCGCGTCGCCGATGGCAGCGCTGAAGCGTTCTCCCAGCTGTACGATCACGTCGCACCGCGCGTGTTCGGCCTGGTGCAACGGATCCTCGTCGACCGGGCGCAGGCCGAGGAAGTTACCCAGGAGATTTTTCTCGAGGTATGGCAAACCGCAACGCGTTTCGCTCCGAATAAGGGAGGAGCGCGCGGTTGGATTCTGACCATGGCGCATCGCAGGGCCGTAGATCGTGTGCGTGCATCGCAGGCGGGACGAGATCGGGACGTTCGGATCGGCATTCGGGACCAGAAGGTCGAGTACGACAGCGTCTCCGAAGACGTTGAACTCAAACTCGAATCCGAGCGAGTTGACCGCGCGCTGAAGACCCTCAGCGACGTTCAGCGCGAGGCGATCGGGCTGGCGTACCACGGAGGCCTGTCGCAGACTGAGGTGGCCGAGCAACTCGGGATTCCGCTGGGAACCGTGAAGACGCGAATACGGGATGGAATGATCAGACTTCGAGAGGAATTGGGGGTGGCACTGTGAACAACAACAATCGAGACGACGTTCAGTCGGTCGGTGAGTCCGGCGACAACTCGCCGGCATCGCTTGCCCCTCTCTATGCCCTCGGTGCCCTGAACAGCGAAGATACGGCGGCGTACGAGAAATATCGCGATTCGTCGGCCGATGCGCAGGACGATGCTGCAGCCTTCGCGGCCACCGCCGACCTCCTCGGCGCCGGTGTGACACCGCCCGCGTCGCTCAAAGCGAGCATCATGGCCGGCATCGCGTCGCTTCCGCAGCTTCCCGCAGAGAGCGACGATTCTCCTGCCGCAACGTCTGCTCCAATAAACGCCACAACGGATGCCGGTGCGCCCGTTCCGACTTCGGACGCGATCGCGGACGAACCAGTCGCTCCGGCCACACCGGCACGCACCACGCCGGCACCCAGGTCCGGTCATCCGTCAAAGGCCGAGCAGAAGGCGAGGCGCCGCTGGCTGTCAGGCCCTGCGTCTATGCTCGCTGCCGCTGTCGCCCTCGTCGCCGTGCTTCTCGGAGCCAACGCAATCACCAGCGCGCTCAATAACGGCAACGGTCTGCAGGAGGCCGTTCGCCTCGCCCACATCGAGGCGCAGGCCGACGCCGCGAGGGAGACCATCCGGCTGACGAACATCACCGACGAGCAGCAGCTCACGGCGACCCTGGTCTGGTCGGGAACACTCGGCCAGTCCGTCTTCATCGTCGACGGGCTCGCGAGCCTGCCAGAAGACAAGACCTACGAGCTCTGGTACATCGGCGAGGACGGGCCGGTCTCGGCTGGCGTCTTCAACACGGCGGGCGCCGGAGACACCTGGCGCGTACTCGACGGCACCATGGGCGCTGGGGATGCCGTCGGCGTCACCGTCGAACCGGCCGGGGGCTCGGAGCAGCCGACAACCGACCCGCTCATCGTGATCCGGACCACCTGATCCGGGGTCGTGACCCCCACCTCTGAATAAAAACATGCCCCGCGCTGCAGAAGCTTCTGCTGCGCGGGGCATGGTTGTTCAGATCTCGCGGTAATCCCGGGGTGTTTAGCCGAATCGGCCGGAGACGTAGT
>JAZQRG010000527.1:0-15392 GCA_045629445.1 Mycetocola sp.
TGGCCGGATGCAGCGCAGGTGGCGGTGGAAGCGCGGAGCTTCCGGATGGAATTCCCGAGAGCGTTGACGCCGAGGGGGAGAAGCTGACCGTCTGGGTAATGCAGGACGACTACAGCGACGCCACACTCGAGGCCATCAACGAGCAGTTCACCGAACGCACGGGCGCCGAGGTCGACGTGCAGATGCAGCCGTGGGACGGCATCGGCACCAAGCTCAGCACAGCGCTGGGAACATCGACGCCGCCCGACGTTATCGACATCGGCAACACCCAGGTCGCTGGCTACGCCGCCAACGGGGGCCTGCTCGAGATCACCGACTACCGCGATGACCTCGCCCAGGGGCAGACTTGGCTCGGCGGCCTCGAAGAGCCAGCAACGATCGATGGCGCGCTTTACGGCATCCCAGGGTTCGCAGGAAACCGCGCCGTCATCTACAACAAGACCCTGTGGGCGGATGCCGGCGTCACCGAGACCCCCACCACCTGGGACGAGCTGACCACAGCGCTCGACGCCGTCGACGCCGCTAACCCGGCCGACGACTTCTCGCCGCTGTACCTCCCCGGCCAGCACTGGTACGTCGGCCTGCAGTTCATGTGGGACCACGGCGGAGAGATCGCGGAGCTCGAAGACGGCGAATGGACCTCGACGGCAGGCTCCGACGCCTCACTCGAGGGCATCGAGGCCTGGAAGGAATTCCAGAACACCTACTCCGCTGAATCGTCGCGCACCGTTTCGGCCGACAAGCCGGAACAGGAGCAGATCCTCGCTGACGGCAAGGCTGGCGCGATCATCGCGTCGAACGGCTCGATCACCGCGACGCTCAACGCGAACCCTGAGCTGACTGAAGCGGACCTCGGAACCTTCGCGCTGCCCGGTCAGAACGAAGACACCCAGCCGGTCATGCTCGGCGGATCGGTCTGGGGCATTGCCGCGAAGAGCGCGAACCCCGAACTGGCACTGATCTGGACCCAGATCGCCGTGAACCCGGACATCCAGACCGAGTACGTGTTCGGCGACCAGGGCCTCATGCCCAACAGCGAGGAGAGCATCGCCGCTGTTGAGGGCGACCTCACCGAAGTGAAGGCCGGATTCTTCCAGGCAGCACTCAACTCCCGCGCCACCCCGGCATCGCCGGGCTGGACCGAGGTTGAGGCCGCAAACCTGCTTCAGAACCTGTTCTCCACCGTCGCCTCCGGCGCGGCAACGCCGGAGGAGGCCGCGGCCACCTACGACGCCAAGGCCGGCGACGCACTGAAGTGATCTGACACGGTGGGTGTCCAATCGGGCGCCCACCGTGGCATCCGACCTGGAGAACCACCGTGAAACACAAAGCTTCATCCTCGCGCGCCTTCGCCGACCGCCGACTGCCGCCGGTCCTGCTGATGGCACCCGCCGGCATCGTGCTCGGTGCGGTGACGATCGTCCCCCTCATCGTGATGGTCTACATGTCGTTCACCGACTACGACCAGCGATCGCTGTTCACGGGCGAGTACTCCTTCGTCGGCTTCGCACAGTTCACGGGCATCCTCACCGATCCAGAGTTCTGGGCATCGTTTGTCCGCACGATCGTGTTCACCGCCGCACTTGTCATCGGCAGCGTTGTCATCGGCGTCGGGATGTCGCACCTCATGACCCGGCTCAGCGTGACGATGCGTACGATCACCACGATCGTGCTCGTCTTCGCGTGGGCGATGCCGAACGTGGCCGCATCGCTCGTCTGGAACTGGATGTTCCAGCCCGGCTATGGCGTCATGAACTGGATCCTCACTCAGCTGCGGGTGTTTGGTGACATGACCAACACCGACTGGGGCGCAGACACCGGGCTCGCATTCACCGCCATCTGGCTGCTCGTCGTGTGGCAGGCCGTCCCATTCATCGCGCTGACGATCTACGCGGCTGAGACCCAGGTCGGCAGCGAGTACATCGAGGCCGCCCGCCTCGACGGCGCGTCCGAGCGCAGCATCTACCGTCTCGTCACCCTGCCGTTCCTGCAGCCGACGATCCTGCTCGTCACGATCCTGTCGGTCATCTGGGACTTCAACGTGTTCAACCAGATCTGGCTCGTCTCCAAGGGCGGCCCAGACGGTTCTACATCGACGCTCGGTGTCTTCACATACACAACAGCGTTCGTCGGCCTCGACATCGGTGCGGGAGCAGCGCTCGCCCTGCTCACCGCGCTCCTGCTCAGCGCCATCACGAGCGTCTATATCCGCAATCTCATCCGATCGGGGGAGGACCTGTGATCAAGCGCAGCCGGCTTCATCGGCCATCTCCGGTCGCAACAACTCTCGCTGTCGTCTTCTGCGTGGTGTGGGCCTTTCCGACCTACTGGATGGTGAAGTCCGCGTTCACTCCGCGCAAGGACGCCCTCACCACATCGCCGTCGTTCCTGCCGCTGAACCCGACGCTGGCGAACTTCGAAACCGCAATCTTCCAGGCCGGTTTCTTCGACAACCTGCGCAGCTCCGTCATCGTCGTTTCCGGCGCCGTTGTCTTCGCCGTGCTGCTCGGGCTCTTCGCTGCCGCCGCGCTTTCGCGCTTCCGGTTCCGCGGTCGCCGCACGATCCTCGTGATCATCCTGCTGATCCAGATGATCCCCGGCGCGGCGACGCTCATCCCGCAGTACCTGGTCTTCAACCAGGCCGGCCTGCTCGGCACGTATGGCGGGCTCATCCTCGCCTACATCTCGTCGACGCTGCCGTTCTCGATCTGGATGATGCGCAGCTTCTTCCTGGCTCTCCCGGCCGAACTCGAGGAAGCCGCTCAACTCGATGGCGCGAGCACCTGGCAGGTCCTGACCAAAATCCTCTTCCCCCTCGTTCTCCCCGGCATGATTGCAACGAGCGTTTTCACGTTCATCAACGCCTGGAACGACTACCTCATCGCCTACACCTTCATGAAAGACCAAAGCATGTACACCCTCCCGGTCTGGCTGGCCTCATTCAGCTCTCCTCTCACCGGCACCGACGTGAGTGGCCAGATGGCGGCATCCGTGCTGTTCTCCCTGCCCGTCGTCGTCTTCTTCGTGATCCTTCAACGCAAACTTGTCGTCGGTATGTCGGCTGGGGCGGTGAAGGGCTGATGAACGAGCACACCCTTATTCCCCGTCCACGGGTCTTCGACGCCGCCGACGGAGAGTTCGTGCTGCACGAATCCGTCGCCGTCGCCGCTCTTCCTGAAGCGACGGATGCCGTCGCGCTCCTGACCGAGCGGCTGTGGGCCGGTGCGCGCATTCGCGTCGACGTTGTCGACCGGGTGAGCACCGGCATCCGTTTCGAGACGGATGCCACGCTCGCGTCGGAATCGCACCGCGTGGACGCGACCTCGACGGCAGTGATAATCACGGCATCCGATTCGGCCGGCTTCCTGCACGGAACGACGACACTGCTTCAGCTGATGGGCGACGGGATCTGGCGTGCGGTCTCTGCCATCGCCCGCGAGGTCAGGGTTCCGGCTTGCACGATCGAGGACGAGCCGTCGTTCGGGTGGCGCGGAATCATGCTCGATGTCGCACGACACTTCCTGCCGGTGCGTGAGGTGCTGCGGGTTATCGACCTCATGGCGATGCACAAGCTCAACCGGCTGCACTTCCATCTCACGGATGACCAGGGCTGGCGGATCGAAATCCGAGCGTTCCCGAAGCTGACCGAGACTGGCGCGTGGCGAGGCCGCACCCAGGTCGGTGCCGACGACGCGACGGCGCCCGAGATCGAGCGCCCGCACGGTGGTTTCTACACTCAGCGGGATATCGCCGAGATCGTGGCATACGCCACGACCCGCGGCATCGTCGTGGTGCCGGAGATCGACCTTCCGGGCCACTCGCAGGCCGCGATCGCGGCGTATCCCGACCTCGGTGTGCCCGACGCGGACGGTCAATCGCCCCTCGTCGAGGTGTATCCGCGGTGGGGAGTCAGCCCGTATCCGCTCAACGCGGAGACCAGCACCGTCGACTTC
Organism: Mycetocola sp.; assembly: GCA_045629445.1. Classification (GTDB taxonomy): domain Bacteria; phylum Actinomycetota; class Actinomycetes; order Actinomycetales; family Microbacteriaceae; genus Mycetocola_A. The sequence goes on from JAZQRG010000527.1 coordinate 3,954, forward strand.
TTCCGCATCGTGCTCGATGAGGTGCTCGCGCTCTTCCCATCCGTTGACATCGGGCTCGGTGGCGACGAGGTGCCGTCCGGTGCCTGGGAGGCCGACGCCCGGTCGAGGGAGCTGGCACGCGATCGAGGCCTGTCGCACCCGCGCGAACTGCAGTTCTGGTTCCTCGATCAGCTCCGCGGTCATATTGAACAGCAGGGCCGGCGGATGCTGGCGTGGGACGAGGTGCTCGAACACGACGTGAGCCCGGAGGTCACTGTGCTCGGTTGGCGTGGTGACGCGGGGATCGGTGAGGCGCTGCGACGCGGTGTTCCGGTCATCGCGTGCCCCGACAACCGGCTCTACTTCGACTATCGCCAGTCGGACAATCCGAGGGAACCGATCCCCGTGGGTGTCGTCGTCGGGCTTCGCGAGGTCTATGGATACGACCCGGTCCCGAACTGGGCAACGCCCGAGCAGGCCGAGCTGGTGCGCGGTGCGCAGGCCAACCTGTGGGCCGAGCACCTGGAGGATGCGCGTTCGCGTGACTTCATGCTGTGGCCGCGCGCGTGCGCACTCGCCGAGGTGCTGTGGAGCGGACCCGGCGGCGACATCGACGAGTTCGAGGCGCGGCTCGAGACGCACCTTGGCCGACTCGAGGAGCGTGGCGTGGAGTACCGCCGCGCGACGGGGCCGCTACCGTGGCAGGAGCGTCCCGGTGTGGGTGGACGCATCCAGGCGCCGGATGAGCGTCAGCAGGAGATCGATGCGCTGACCGCCGCAATCGTGCGGTGATCGCACCCGAGAAAGAGGACGATGTGGGCGGAAACGTTGAGAAGCGGGGCGAACCCGCGAACCGGGCCACCGGCATCCTGTCGCTGACGTCGTCGGAATTGCAAGGTCTCCGACGTTCCCCGGCCTCGGGCGAAGGGGCGATTCAGATGACCCGGCAGCACAACCTGTCGGTCATTCGCCGTCTCCTCTACGCAAACGGTCCACAGTCACGACCGGAACTGGCGCGGCTCAGCGGCCTGTCGACGCCAACGGTTGGTGCTCTCGTCGCCGAGCTTGTCGACGACGGCACCGTGGAAGACCTCGGCGTCGTCGCCGAAGCGCGGGTGGGTAAACCCGCCTCACGGGTGGCGATCAATGCCGCCGGCAACGTGTCGATCGTTCTCGACCTCACGCATGACGACCTGTTCATCGGTGCGACCGTTGACCTCGACGGCGTGATCGTTGATCGCGTGAAGGTCGACATCGGCGACGCTCACGGCGAGGAGGCCATCACCCACGCGGTCGACCTTGCCACTGTGCTTCTCGAGCGGGCGACCGCGCGGGTGGTCGGTATCGGAGTCGCGTCTCCCGGACTCGTCGATGACAACGGACAGGTGCACATCGCCGACCGGCTCCGCTGGCGCGACGTGCCGCTCGCGGAGATTCTGCACGACCGCACCGGCGTGGCGACAGTCGTCGGCAACGACGTCAACCTTCTCGCGCTCGGTCTCAGCCGCTCGCAGGACCGGGCGGGCCGCGACGCCATCGTGGTTGCGCTCGACAACGGTGTCGGAGCTGCTGTTCTGGTCGGCGGGGCACCGGTGCTCGGTGAGCAGTTCGCCGCCGGAGAGATCGCACACCTGACCGTCGATCCCGATGGCGAGCTCTGCTCGTGCGGGCGTCACGGATGCCTGGACGTGGTTGTCGGGGCGCCGTACCTCGTGCGCCGCGTTGCCGCGTCCGGTCCTTCCGTGCTCGAGCCAGCGGGGCGGATGCTGGGGGAGGCGCTCGCTCCGATCGTCCTCATGCTCAATATCAACGTTGTCGTCGTGATCGGTCCCGCCGAACTCGTCGAGGGCGCGTTCGCGGACGGAGTTGTTTCGGGCATTCACTCCCGCCTGCGCCCGGCGATCATCGACGGGCTCGAGATCGAGGTCGGGCGCGACGATCCCGACCTCGTCCTCAAAGGTGCAGCGGCGTCTGTGCTCGAGACGCAACTCGGGATGCGCTGACCGGGAGCTAGTGCATTGACACCAGAATCTTCACTTCGTTGTCCTTGTTCGAGACGAGACGTTCGATTCCCTTCTCGATCAGGTCGTCGACGACGATCTTCGAGGTGATGAACGGCGCGAGATTCACCTTTCCGCTTCGGGCCAGTTCAATCGCCTCCGGGTGATCGTTCGCATAGCCGATCGAGCTTCCCATCACTCGATCACCGAAGGTCAGCTCGGCGGCGATGTCGATTTCGATCGGGTGGGTGTGAATGGCAACGATCTCGAGGCGGCCGCCAGCGGCCAGGATGTCGAGCAGCTGGTGCACCACGACGGCGACACCGGCGGCGTCGAATGCGAGATCGGCGCCGGCACCATCGCTGTGCTGAGCCACGACCTCTTTGAGGTTCTCGGTCGACGGGTCGACCACCACATCCGCGACGCCCGAAGACATGGCCTTCTCGCGGCGGGCCGTCGACACCTCGCTGACGATGGTCTTCACGCCCTTTGCTTTGAGCACGGCCGCGAGAAGCAAGCCGATCGGCCCAGCGCCGCCGACAACGGCAACCTGGCCAGCTGCGGCTCCAGCGTGCTTCGCAGCGTGGAGTCCGACCGCAAGCGGTTCGATGAGCGCGGCCTGGTCGAGTGGGAGGTCGCCAACCGGGTGCACCCAGCGCTCCTCGACGACGATGTGCTCGCTGAGGCCACCGCCGAGTCCTGAGATTCCGATGAATCCCATTTGCTGGCACAGGTTGTACTTGCCGGCTTTGCACGCGGGACAGGTGCCGTCGACCATGAGCGGTTCGACAACCACCGAGTCACCGACGCTGAGTCCGGTCACGCCGTCACCAATCTCTTCGACGACACCGGAGAACTCGTGGCCGAAGATGATTGGAAGCGTCTCATGTGACAGCGGGTGCGGGGTGTCAGGTGACGGGGCGGGTGGGATTGGGCCGTCGTGGTAAAGGTGCAGGTCACTGCCACAGATGCCGCAGAAAGCTGGTGCAATTTTGACCGTTCCCGGTCTGAGCTGGGGTTCTTCGACGTCCTCGACTCGAATGTCGTCCTTGCCGTAATAGCGTGCAGCCTTCATCGTCCGCTCTCCTTCGTCATGTCCGTTGACACTGAATCGCCACGATCCCTTATCTGACCCGAAATCTCACCGGCCTTAGGTCCTGCCCTGGGAACCAGTCACCATCCATCCGGCCCGGCACTGCCTGCCGGATACTCCTCCAGTGGCGCCTCGTCTGTCTGCCACGCGTTGAGCACCGGGGTGACGATCCGCCAGCACTGCTCGGCGATGTCTCCGGGAACGGAGAGCAGTGTGTCGTTCTGCAGGATGCCGGCGAGCACCTGCGCGTATGCGTCCAGGTCGGCCTCGCCGGGTCGTGCCTCGAGCGTGACGCGTTGGAGCTGGGTCGCATCTTGAGCGCCGTTGACGAACAGGTCAAGGTCGACATCGCCGTTCTCGAGCGACATCCGCAGCACAGTGCCGCTGTCCGCAGAAATGCCACGGAAGCCGGTCGGAGGGGAGGACGGGCGGAAGTGGACTGCCGCCTCCGCGCGCGGCTCACCAATGGCTTTGCCCGACCGGAGGACGAACGGAACGCCCTGCCACCTGGGTGTATCGACCTGAAGCAAGACCTGTGCGAGCGTCTCCATGCCGCGTTCTGCATCCACGTCAGACTCATCGACATACGACGGGAAGAACCGCCCATCGACACGGCCCTCCGTGTACCTCGCGCGTCGGGCCGACGTCGGGTCATCACGCCAGATGCGTGTCGCTCCGAGGACCTCAGCCATCCGTTCGTGCACGTCGGTCGCGGTGATTTCCGACGGGCGCTCCATGGCGACGAGTGCGAGCACCATCAACAGGTGGCTCTGCAACATGTCTCGCAGGGCACCGGTCTGGTCGTAGAAGGCGGCCCGGCCCTCGAGGCCGAGTTCCTCGTCGTAGATGATCTCGACCTTCTCGATGTGCTCAGCGTTCCACGTGGCTTCAAGCACCCGATTGCTGAACCGCAGGCCGAGCATCCCAAGCACCGTGGCGTTTCCGAGAAAATGGTCGATCCGCCACAGCCGGTCGGCCGGAATGACGTTAGCAAGCGCTTCGTTTAGAGCCCGCGCGTCGTCGAGGTCTTCCCCGAACGGCTTTTCGATCGCAACGACGAGATTCTCGGGGAGGTCGATCGCGGCCAGTGACTCAGCGACTCGGCCACCCATCGCCGGCGGCAGAGCAACGTAGAGAACCGGTGCGGACGGGCACGCCTCCAGCAGGGCCTTCAGTTGCTCGGGCTCGGAGGCGTCGGTCTGCACAAATCGGGCTCGAGAAGCGAGCTCGTCGACCGTGTGGTCCTGGATGCCGGCGGCCTTGAGGCTTCGACGCACGAGCGCCTGCCAATCTTCGCCGCTCTGCGCCGTTCGTGCCGCGCCAATCAGGGTGAGTTCAAGTCCACGAGCGGATTCTGCGACCTGACCGAGGCCTGGGAGCAGAAGCCGCTCCGTGAGGTCACCACCCGCGCCGAGTATGGCGAAGGTTCGAGCGTCAGCGGCGATCGAGCCCGCGTCAGGGATGCCGGGTTGGTCGGTCATAGTGCTCCTCGGGTGTCGGGCCTCATCTTCAGCTGGCAATCGAGGCTACGCGGAGTGACTCCACATGATCCAGCGCTCGACTGCTGCGGCCGAATGAGCTATGACATCTCGAAACCATTGCCGCGTATCGGCTGTCCTTCGTCATCCGACTGGAACGCTTGTCACCGGCCAACGGTCTGCAGGCATCCGTTATTACTGCGAAGATGAATTCCGGAAAGGTCGATGAATGGGAACCGAAGAAGACGCAGTGACCCTCGAGGCGGAGCTGCTGGTTCCGGACGTCGCACAGGTTGAGTCGGTATACCCGTCGTCCCTGCCGATGCCGACATTGCACGCCCGCTGGATCGAAGAAGAGGAGCTCTCGCTCACCTTCATCGAGATCGGTGACATCGCCATGCACGTCGAGGCGACCGACGACGATCTCGCCTGGCACCTTCACGTCGGCGGTCACGATGGTCCGCCGCTGGAGGGGACGCCGTGGGATGAAGAGACCACTGAAGCCCTGCTGAACTGGATGTCGGAGTTCGTCGGCAAGGTTCACGCCTGCCTCGAAATGCTCGACGACGATATCTTCGACGCTGTTGACCTCTTCGAGGCCGGTGCGACCTCATCCCAACTGTCGCCGGCGAGCTTCGAACCCGCGGACTGGGCCCGGTTCACCCCGGAAGATTTCAAGGTGTTTCGCGTGAGCGTTCCCGGTCATGTCGAACCGCAGATCTGGACCGGCAACGGTGACGCCTGGCACATGCACGACGAGGAGCGGAACGGAGACGCCGAACTGCTCTGGACGCCGCCGAACGTCGATGAGCCCATCCACCTCGGAGCTGTCATCATCTCTCCAGAGACCGGGTTGCCGGCTACCTTCGCGAACCCGGGCATCAACTGGGACGAGGTCGGAATGAGCGAAGACGACGCCATGGACTGGCTGCTTCGCGAACACCGGAACTGCGTGTGGGCATCCACCATTCACGACGCGCTGACCGAACAGGTGCTGAAGGTTCTCGCTGGATTCGCTGAAGCGGTCGCATCGCCCCACCGGCGATGACATCGGCGGCCCGAGAGGTTTGACCGGTGAGGCGCGAGCCGCACCTGTCGCGGGGGAGTGACCGCCCGGCTATCATCACGGCATGAGCCGAACGGATCGGGCCAGCCTCCTTCTTCTCGCGCTACGCAGTCCGTTCAGCGCGGTCGGCTGGCCCGCGGCAAATTTTCCAGCTCCGCCAGGAGAGCACCTAAGGCAATTTCCGCTTGGATGCGTTGCCCGAGATCACGCGCTGACTCGCGATAGGACGGATCGTCCAGCATTGAACGGATGGCGGCGGCGATGGCCGAAGGATTCGAGCGCGGTGACAGCACCGCCGCAACACCGTGGCGCCTGGCGCGAGCAGCGTTGTCGGGCTGGTCGCGACCGATCGGGATGCAGAGCGCCGGCACGCCAGCGGCGAGTGCCTTGATCAGCGTCCCGTGACCGGCGTGGGTGACGACGAGGTCGGCCTGCGGAAGAAGTTCGGAGTGAGCAGCTGAGCGGACGACAACGACGTTGGGCGACGACGGAACATCGGCCGGATCGATTGCGGGACCGGTCGTGATGACGGCGCGAACGGGCTGGGTTGCCAGCGCTTCTGCGATGCGGATGAGCAGGTCAGACTGGTTCATGTACGAACTCGACAAACCCACGACGACGAGCGGGTCATCACCCGGAGGCAGCTCGAAGTTGCCATCGGCCGCAATGTCTTCGAGGACCGGTCCGACGTAGCGAACATTGGATGCATCCGGCGGTGGATCATCGAACTCCGAGCTCGTCAGCATGAGCACCCGAGCGGCGTGATCCCACTGTGACCAGAGATGATCGAGTGGCAGAAGTCCGTGCTCGGCGCGCGCGGCGTTGAGGGGAGTCAATCCGGTGTCCCACAGCCGGTTCGCCATGACGAACCCCACGCGATCGCGCGCACGTCCCGGCCGTCCCCGCGCCGGCGGGATGCGCCCGGCGGGCGGCCGCACCTTCGACGGCATGAGATACACGCTGCCGACAGCGGCGGCGGTCGGCACACCCCGAGCTTCGGCGCCCACCAGCGCACCGAGCAAGATGCCGTCAACGATCGCCGCGTCAAAATGTTCGGCGTCGAGAGCGGACGTAACGTCGGCGGCGAAGCGCGACGCTGGTCCGGTGATGAGGCGATCGCGCACCCGTCGAAACGGGCCGAGCGGCCCGCGGGACTCCCAGTCTTTGATGACGTCGTCTTCAAGCGCCGTTGAGCGTCGCTGCGGCGCCGTCGGCCAGGGCCGATGGATGGCCCCGGTGCGCGTCACGTCATCGGCGAGCGAGAGGTCACCATAGACGACGACCTCGTGGCCGCGATCGACGAGCAGTCGGGCGATGCCGAGATTCGGTGGGGTCGCGCCGCCTCCGTCCCAGATCGCAAGGAGGTACTTCATCGTTGCCCCTTTCGCCGAAGCGGGACCAAGGGAAGCCGAAGGTTTATGCTCCCACTACCTGGTGTCGTCAATCTGGCGAGAATTATCGCTCCGGCCAGGTGACGCCGCAAGCGTTCTTGTGGCGGATTCGCGTCAGGAGTGGGCGCGGTCCTGTTCGCCGTCAGCGAACAGCTCAAGGGGCGACTCCACGTCGCCTTTCCACGCTTCGATACCCTCCCGGATAGCGAAGCCCGCGATAACGAGTGCAGCGACAGCATCCGCCCATTCCCATCCGAAGAGGGTGTTGAACAACAGGCCGATCAGCACGCTCGCTGAAAGGTAGACACAGAGAAGGAGCTGTCGTGCATCAGCGACGACGCTGGCGGATCCGAGCTCTTTGCCGGTGCGGCGTTCGAGCCACGCGAGCGCTGGCATCACGATCAGGCTCGTCGTCGCGATAGTGATGCCGAGCGGGCTGTGGTCGACGTCCTGCACGCCGGCGAAGGAGAGTATCGAGTCGAGAATGACGTACGCGGCGAGGGCGAAGAAAGCCACCGAGATGAGTCTGACGGTGAGTTTCTCCCATCGTTCCGGGTCGCTCCGGGTGAATTGCCACGCCACAGCGGCGGCAGAGAAAACCTCAATGATCGAATCAAGGCCGAAGCCGATCAGCGCCGCTGAGGATGCGATGGCGCCCGCCGTAATCGCGATGATCGCTTCGAGAATGTTGTAGCCGATCGTGAATCCGACGATCCACCGAACGCGCCTGTGAAGGACGATCCGCCGCTGCGGTGAAATCGCAGCGTTCGCACTCATAGTTCGCCGAGAAGCCCGGACACTGACTGCAGCGAGTTCGGAATGAGGCTGTAGTAGGCCCACGTTCCGCGCTTCTCGCGCGCGAGGTAACCGGCGTCGACGAGCACCTTGAGGTGGTGGGAGACGGTTGGCTGGCTGAGGCCAAGCGGCTCGGTCAGATCACAGACGCAGGCCTCGGCGTCCTGGTGAGATGCGACGATCGAGAGCAACCGAAGGCGGGCCGGGTCGGCCAGGGCCTTGAGGGAGCGGGAGAGTGCATCGGCATTGTCTGCACTCATCGGCTCGCGCGTGATCGGAGTGCAGCACGCGTTGAGGTCGGTGATGGGCAGCGACTCGGTGATCGTCATCGGGGACTGGCTCCTTAGATTGACACGCATCGATGTATGGGTCACGATGAGTACATCGACGAGTATCAATGTATCAGCGTCACGCCACGATGTCTCTCTGTTTGTTCGGGAGGACGACGCCATGCCACACCTTCGACAAGGAGTTCCTCATGACTGAGAAGCCGTCAGTCCTGTTTGTCTGTGTCCACAACGCGGGCCGGTCTCAGATGGCCGCCGGTTACATGGAGGCCCTGTCTCACGGCCGGGTCACCGTTCTCTCCGCTGGTTCCGAACCAAAAGACCGGATCAACCCGGTCGCCATTCAGGCGATGGCCGAAGAAGGTATCGACATTGCTCATGGCATCCCAAAAATTTTGACAACGGATGCCGTCAAAGCCTCCGACGTCGTCATCACGATGGGGTGCGGTGACACCTGCCCGATTTTCCCCGGGAAGCGATACGAGGACTGGGAACTCGACGACCCCGCAGGCCAGGGTATCGACGCCGTACGACCGATTCGCGACGACATTCGGTCACGGATCGAGCGACTGCTGTCCGAGATCCTTCCCGCAAACGCATAAGGCGCCGTCGGCGCCGCCAGAAACGAGAGCAACACATGACAATCGCAGAACTTCCCGCCCTCACCGTTCCGTCGTCGCGGAAGCTCGATTCGCTCCCGGTTGCGATCATCGGAGCCGGGCCGGTCGGTCTCGCTGCTGCAGCGCAGTTACTCGAACGCGGCGTTGATGTCGTTGTCTTCGAAGCGGGGGAGACCGCGGGCGCTGCTGTGTCAGCGTGGGGTCACACCCGCCTCTTCTCGCCGTGGGAATACCTCGTCGACGAGGCTGCTGGCCGACTCCTCGACAAAACCGACTGGCAGGCGCCGGCCGCGAAGAAACTGCCGTTCGGTCGTGACCTGGTCGAGGAATACCTGCTGCCGCTGGCAGCCACTGACGACCTGGCGCCGCGCATCCGCTACGAGAGCACAGTCACGGATGTCACGAGGCAGGGAATGGATCGCACCCGTTCCGCCGGTCGCGGCACCACCCCATTTCTCCTTCGCGTTCGGACCGGCGACGCCGTCGCTGAGCACCTGGCACGGGCGGTGATCGACACCTCGGGCACCTACAGCACACCCAACGGCCTCACGGCGAGCGGGCTGGCGCCAACCGAAGCCGATGGCATCCGGGATTTCATCAGTCATGCCCTGCCCGACGTGCTCGGCGCTGACCGCGACCGGTTCGCCGGGAAACACACCCTTGTCGTCGGCGCTGGTCACTCAGCCGCGAATACCTTGCTGAAACTCGCCGCCCTCGCCGAGCGGGAGAGCGGCACGACCGTCAGTTGGGCGATTCGCGGGGCAAGCCCGGTTCGGGCCTACGGTTCGGACAATGACGAACTCGAGGCCCGCGGGAAACTCGGAAGCAGCGTGCACGACCTGGTGCGCGAGGGGCGCGTTGTTTTGATCGACCAGTTCGAAATCGACGACGTCAACCCGACCGAAAACCACCGGGTCGCGGTCACGGGTCGCCGTCGGGGTGACGTGACGACGGTTGAGGCCGACCAGGTCGTTAACGCGACCGGGTTCCGTCCGAACCTCGACATGCTGCGGGAAATCCGCCTGTCGCTGGATGAGATCGTGGAAGCGCCGCGTGCCCTCGCTCCGCTCATCGATCCCAACCTGCACAGCTGCGGCACCGTATACCCGCATGGCGTCGCTGAGCTGGCACACCCGGAGCCCAACTTCTACATCGCCGGAATGAAAAGCTACGGTCGGGCACCCACCTTCCTGCTGCTCACCGGTTACGAGCAGGTGCGGTCGATCGCCGACGAACTCGCGGGAAACCATGGCGCTGCCCGTTCGGTTCAACTCGTGTTGCCCGAGACAGGAGTGTGCTCAACGTCGGCGCCAGCCGAGGGCTGTGGAACCGAGGTCGAGGTGTCCGGCTCCTGCTGCAGCTGAAAACCGGCGACTAAACGGCTGGCGCCTCGAGGGGTAAGTCAGGTTCTCCCGTAACCGGGGAAACCGACCGTTTCCGTGGAGCGAGCGCTGATCGGGCGGCAACGAACATGGCGATTCCAGCGACAGCCGTGGTCGCTGCAACCACGGTTTCCGTCCACGGGGTCGTGTCGTGCGAGACGCCGCGGGCGAAGACCGGTGCGATGAAGTAGGCGGACAGGAAAAATCCAACGTCCGTCGATCCCAGCAGGGCAAGGCACACAACCATTGCTGCGCGCACCGCGCGCCACATTACGGCGAGGGCGACGAGACTGACGACCCCAAAAAGATCGAGGGCTCCGTAGCCTTCGAGTTGGAGCGGGTGTCCCATCGAACCGGAAACGAGGGCGCGTGTTCCCTTGACCGCGAAGGAGCTGGCGATCAGCAGAGCGAGCACCAACTCGACAAGGACAACGGCAACGACAACGGTGACGTGTTGTCGCCTTGTTGCTGTGCGCAAGCGCGTCAGTGTGCCGACGGCGAACGGCATGACCACCACTCCGATTGCCGTTAGCAGCGCACCGGCGCCGTAAAGCTGAGCCGCATTCTCAATCGGTTCCCACGGGATCACTGGCGCTGTGTAATCGTAGAGATGATCCTCCGCTGAGCGGTCCTCGCTCGTCAGCGATCCCCGGAAAATGACCCAGCGTTGAATCGATGCCATCAACTGAAGTGCGGCGGAAGCGAGGAAGAGGCTGCCCGCGAGGAGCGATGCCACGAGGGGAATCGGCCGGAGTCGAGCGCGATGGAAGGAGACCTCAGGACCCGCGTTGGCCGCCATGTGCTCACCGTAGTGGGTCCTCCGCATGGGCGGTCAAGGGGGTAAATACAATCGGCAGCCGTCTTAACACGAGAGCGCTGAATGCGAGTGCCCGGTGACACCCTGATCTTCGAGCCGGCTCGCGTAACGATGTAGCCGGGCACACGCTCGTGCGGTTGACTGGGAACCGCACCGACGAAAGGGATCTCCATGGAATACACACGGCTGGGCACGTCCGGACTCACGGTGAGCCGCATCGCCCTTGGATGCATGAGCTTCGGCGATCCGTCGAAGGGGGATCGGCCGTGGACTCTCAATGACACCGGAGCGGCGCCGTTCTTTCGGCAGGCCGTCGAGCTCGGCATCACCTTCTGGGACACGGCGAACAGCTATGGACTTGGTACCTCCGAGGAGATCGTCGGGCGAGCGATAACGAAGTACACCCGCCGTGATGATGTCGTCCTGGCCACGAAACTGTACTTCCCAATGCACGACGGACCCGGCGGCAAGGGGCTATCCCGCAAGGCGATCATGGAGCAGATCGACGCATCGCTGACTCGACTCGGCACC
>JAZQRG010000528.1:0-3090 GCA_045629445.1 Mycetocola sp.
CCTGATTCACCCGACAGAGATGCGCTGCGTCATTGTCCGCGAATCGCGTGGCAAATAGCTCTTCTGTTGGCCAACACAGTGGGCTCGGGTTCCGGCCCAGCCCATTGGACGATCGGGACGCCCACTTCTGACAGTTAGGCAGGCGACAGCACCCTCTTGCAGCCTGCTCGGCCCGACGTGCATCCGACATTCACGACTTCCCGAGACCCCAGCGGTTCATCGAGACTAATCGACACCGTGCGTAGGACCGCCATGTCGTTGCACCCAGAAGCGAACGAGCGGGAGGTGACGGAGATCCTGACACTCCGCCGGTCTTCTTCTACCGCGACAGACCGCTGATCCTCGCAATCTGCTCCGAAGTACGAGACCACTAACTTGCGCCCCTCGATGGAGACGATGGAATCGAGGACTTCCTCTTCAGCAGTCCTGGTCCACGCCCAACTGCCGAACCAGAGCAGCGCCCCGCCAGTAACAAGGATGGCCACAGGGAGTGCAATCTTGACCTTTCCCGCTCTGATACCGATGACGACGGGAACCACGAACAACAGCGCGAAGATGATGATCGCGGCGATCAAGTACTGCATGTAGCGACCGTACGGACTTCCCCTATTGGTGCAGCAAACTTCTTCGAAACGGAACAATCCGTTCAGCTCGGTGAGGACACGACGACGATCCGAGACCTGTCGTCGCTGCAAGTGAGATGACGCGCTCTGCCATCGCCAAGTTTGCCTGCCTTCAGTTCCAGCGTGCGTCGGTCATATCCCCGCGATTCAGCCGTCTTCTGATGCGAGGCAACCCTGGCCGAATCCTGGGTCAGATTCAACGATCCTGCAGGAGGTGTCGTCGCAGTAGGCTTCGTCGCGTGGCCAAGAAGAATCGAAAGAAGGGCAAGACCAACCAAGCCACGACTCACGAATCGGTCGCCTTCGCGCTTCTGTTGGCCGCGGGAGGCGCAGTAGTTTCCGGCCTCGCACTTGTTGGCCGGTCGCAGGCGGACGGGGTCCTTGGTGGTCTGTTGCTCGCTGTCTCAGTAGTTGGAGCGCTCTTTGCTGCGTTGTGGCTTGCCGGAGGCGCAATGTTCCTCTTCCTGGATCAGTTGTCGAAATCACCGGAGAAGGCTGTGAACTGGTACTGGCGTCTCGTGTGGGCCGTCGGCATCCTCAGCCTCCCGCTGTCGTCTCATCTTCTCGGATTTGATCGAGACCAGTGGATCTGGGGAACAGGCAGCGCCGTTGCCGGACTCGGCATCCTGCTATTCGTGCTGTACGGGCGACAACCGCGAAAGAACGACTGACGCAACCTCAGCAACCAGCAAACTCCGAGCCCACCTATCGGTGAGCCGGACCGCTCGATGAGGCGAACACCTCCCCGACGCCCTGCCGCAGGCCCCGTCGCTGCGACCATTCGGTTGAGGAGTCCTGATTGCGGCGGACATGGACACTCTGCTCAAAGCGTCAGTGGTGTGTCATTTCCCCGCCATCGACCCGCCGCGCGCGGCATCGCGGAAGCTAGCGCGGAGCGGCTCAGCGGTCGTGGCTATGCCAAGTGACCCCTTTGCCGAGTGCAGGGAAGTGACAGTTATTCGAGCATGACCGAAGCGGCCCGTCTTCTCACGGTCGTCGAGATCGACGACGATGAGATTCGTTCTGAAGACCTCGCAGCCGCCACCGTGGTCAGGCCCGCAGCGGAAGCCAGATCGTCCCACCCAACGGACGCCGAATGACCGTCCTGGACGACCGGGGCTGGAATGAATACGGCCCGCCCGACAAATGGGAGCGCACGTCGGTCGATGAGATCGAGGCAGTCCCCTCCATCGGCTGGACAGGCCATCGCGAACCCTTGAGTACGCGCCCGTGACGTGCTCGCGGCTCCCGCGAAGTCCTAGCGGCTGGGCGCTCGACCCGAGTCCATCCCCACCTCTGGCACGAGATGTTGAGGTGCCCGCGCGTTCAGACCGCCGAAAGTGACTGCAGGAAGCGCCTCGAAGGCTGGCTTCGCGAACAGGTAGCCCTGGAAGAGGCGGATGCCGGCGGGCTTCAGCACGTCGAACTCCGCCTCGGTCTCAACGCCCTCGGCCAGCACGGTGATGTCGAGCTGTTGGGCGATGCTCATGATGCCGGCGATCACGGCCTGGCCGGCGCGGTTGGTGTCGACGTCGCGCAGGACCTTCATGTCGATCTTGATGAGGTCGGGCTGGAACTCGACCAGGAGCCCAAGCCCCGCGTGACCTGCGCCGAAGTCGTCGATCGCGACGGTGAATCCGTGCTTGCGGTACTCAGTGATGATGTTGTTGAGGTGGCGGGGGTCGGAGACCTCTTCGTCCTCGGTGAACTCGAACATGATGGCCGACTTCGGAAACGAGAACCGATCGGCGGCCAGGAGCGTCGCGCGAAGGCACGCGGTCGGCTCGTACACCGCGTTCGGCATGAAGTTGATCGAAAGCTTGAGGTCCTCGCCAGCGGGGAAAAGGCGCGATGCCAGCTCGATCGCCTTGACCCGGCAGTCCTGGTCGAAGCGGTACTTCTGCTCCGGCGAGATCTGCGAGAGGACCGAGAAGGCACTCTCACCCTCCATCCCCCGGACCAACGCCTCGTAGCCCCATACGCGGTCGGCCACGGCGTCATAAATGGGCTGGAACGCCATGGTGAAGTCGACGTCGAGTCGGGTGGACTCCCTGCAGCTCTGACACGTCATGGTGAATTCCTGTCGCAATACATGTCCGGCAACCGTACAACCCGTGGGACGGCGTGCGGACCACCCACGGTGCACGGTCCGCGTGGGCGTCCTCAACTTCTTCGCCCCGATCAACACCTGCCGCCCGCTGGGAAGCCCTTCCGTCAGACGACGACGAGCTTGCTCCCCTCGGGCTCGTGGTCGGCCATGGCGACACTGTGGATCGCGGGATCCTCGTAGGTGTTCCAGTAGTACGTCCCGGTGCGCGCGGAGAAGAGCCCGGTGTAGATGGTCTTCTCGAACTCCCCCGAGCCCATCGCTGCGGCGCCGTCCACCATCGCGACCTGCTGCAGGGTGTGGAACGCCCTGCTGACGTTCTCCTCCTCGCTCGTCTTCTCCGGGTAGTGGGAGTTGACG
>JAZQRG010000529.1:0-4458 GCA_045629445.1 Mycetocola sp.
GGCGGCTTCGACATGGGTTTCTGAGCCAGGACCACCAACACAGTGCAAGAGCTGATGCCCGCCCGCGGCCTCAGAGACTGCGGACCCCGGGTTTGTGGTTCTCAGGCCGCGTGCTCTCGGATCGAGGGCTGTCGATCACTACCTTGTAGTGCGGAAGCTGTCCAAGGGCGCGGACGCCGGAGCCACCCGGTGCACTGAGCATCGGGCGCACCTTTGCGGATAGTTCTGGTGCACCGTGCTCGCGTGTCAGGGACCACGTGGACGCAGATTGCCGGGGCGCTCGGCGTCTCGAAGCAGGCCGTTCACAAGAAGTACGGAGGCCGACACCTGTTCGGCCGCACGGAGGTCCCCCCGGCCTGCTGGCTGCTATCGACCACCTCGGTTCGGGCACCGGGCCGGCGGCGATCAGGCGCGGAGGTGGTCCGGCTGATGCTCACCGATCAGGGCCGGAAGCATCTCAGTCCAGTGCCGAAACGGCAGCAGGTGCCCCTCGCTCTCAAAGATCGTGAGCTCTGCGTTGGTCAGGTGATCCGCCAGCCACTGACCGTTGACCGGTGGTGCCATCTGGTCCCTGCTGCCGTACCAAAGATGGACCGGGCACATCACGTCGGCAAGGTCGAATCCCCAAGGTCCTACGAACGCAACGTTGTCCCATGCGACCGCCATCGCGCCTTGGCGCAGTGCTTCGCGAAAGGAGACCTGCAGCATTCCTCGCGCAGCGGCGTGCGCGATGACTGGCGCATCGCTGACCCCCCACATCCAGTCGATCCAGGGGGCAGTCTCGTCATCCTTGACCGACACCATCGCTGTGAGCAACTCCTCGTTGCCTGCAAAGAAACACTCGGCGGCACCGGCTGGGTCGTCCGGGAGGCAGGCCAGTGCGCGGTGGTCGCTCTCGGTCAGCGCATCAAACGCAGCGGGAATCTGCTGGACGGGCGCGAGACCGCCTGACACCCCTACGCAGGACACACGATTGCCCAGTGCAGCTGCAGCGGCCAGCGCAAACGGTCCGCCACCCGACCAGCCGAACGCGGCAAATCGGCTCACCCCCAGCTGATCGACGATGGCCTCGACGTCCTTGGCCACTGCCAAGAGATCGATCGGACCGGCATCGGACTGGCCGTAGCCTGGGCGGTCAAAGCTGATGATCCGCGCGCCCATCTGCTGGGCAATGTCGGCCCCGAAGGCAGGCTCCAGCCGCGACCCCGGGGTGCCGTGGAAGTGCACCACCGGGAAACCGTCCGCAGCACCCGCCTCGTGTGCCATGACGATCCGGTCACCGATGCAAACCTTGACATCACTCATCGCTCAGAGCGTACGGGCCAAAGGGGGCGATGGCCGTGGAGTTTGAAGCTCGCCAGCCGTGAACTGAGGACATGGGTCAACGATCACTGTCGGGTGGCCATTCTCGCGCCGCCGCAAACGTCAGATGGTGAGACGACATGGCAACGAATTCGCCGGTGCCGCTGCCCAGGCTGGACGGATCGCGGGGGAGAATCGCGGTGCATCTGTGTCGCATGAATCATGTGGGGAGCCGCGGGTACAGAGGTCTCGTGACGGACAACGAGCACAACTTCATGTCGCTGATCGGCGCCAATTCTCCCGACTCGGGTGACGGACGAGCGACGCTGACTTTGGATGCCGATGACCGGCACCTCAACGCGGCGGGCACCATTCACGGGGGCCTGCTTGCCACCCTGGTCGACGCGACGATGGGCGCAGCTATCCGAAGCGCCGTCGAGGGCGAAAGCCCTGTTACCAGTCAGCTCACGCTCACCTATTTGCGCCCTGGCGAGCCCGGTCGGCTCATCGTCACAGCCCAGGTGCGCAAGCGCGGGGACAGCCTTGTTGTCTGCGAGGCCGACGTTGAGCAGGATGGCAAGTCACTGGTGCACGCGCTGGCTACGTTCGCATTGTTGAAGAACTGACGCTGATCCTCGTCGGACAGCCCGTCTCGGATGGCTGAAGTTCGCCTTGCGCTTCGCGCGAACCTACAGCTCCATGCGGTTATATGCGGAAAAGACGCGACCCGCGGCGGGCGACCAAGTCAGGTGGTCATTTGCAGCGTCAGTCAAACGTGCCGGGCATCGCACTTGACGGTCGTCGTCGCAGCGGAGGCCCAGATAAGCGAAACCAGCGGCGGCCGATGCGGCACAATTCGGTTCGTGCCTCACGTCTTGGATCTAGCGTCCCGGAGTTTTTGGCGACTCACTGGCCGTCGCGTCGATCTCGATGGGGAAGAGCAGTGGCTGGACGCACCGGTGAGTTCCTCGGCACGCGTGGGCAACGACTGGATCGGCACCGAGGCGGTGCGGCACGGAGGGGTGCTGAGAGCGCCTGACCCCGATGCCGGACTGATGCCGTCCATGTCCGTTCTGGACGGTCCCGGGTTCGCGGCGGCGCAGCTCAATCCGCTCGTGCGCGACTTCTACGAGCACACCGCTTCGTGGCGGATGGACGTGTGGTCCGGATGGTCACCGGTGTTCTGGCCGGCCGGCGAGCTGGTCTCTCGCTTGTGGGGTCGTCGAGTTGAGCAGCTCGCATTGCCGATGCGTTCGCTAGATGTCGCGCACGGCATGGAAAGCCATGTGACGCCGGTGCGGAACCGCGATGGCGTCCACATCGCGTCCGCGTGGACGCGCACCCTGCGCGAAAGCGGTCGAACGGTCTTCAGCGGCGCCTACTCCGCGCGAACACTCCCTGGCGCCGCGAGCCCGAGCGTCCATGTGGCATTCCCTCTCGAGTCAGGGAACCTTCAGGTGTTCCTCCGACCCTCGGTCACAGCCGACGGAGGGCTTCTCCTGGAGTCGCTCCGCGGACGATTCGGCGAGGACGGGGCCTACGTCGTCGTTCGCGGCGCCGGGGCGCACGCCGCACGGGTGCCGCTGCACGAGACGTTCCACGTCTTCGTCGATCCGCACGGAGTGCTGCGCACCGACCATGAACTGCGCGTCTGGGGCGTCTCGGCCCTGCGACTGCACTACCGGCTCGAGCGTGAGTCGTGACGATCCACAGCTTTCACCTCGCCGAGGTCCCACGCCGGACTGGGGCCAGGACCCTGCTGAGCCCGCCCACGCCGGGCGCTGTGCCCGGGCTTGATCACCTCGAATGCCTCTCGCTCATGCGGCTCGGCGCGCCGATCGTCTCGCCCGATCGACTTCAACTCCGGAGACTCGCAGTCTTCGCGCAGTGGCAGGACGAAGCGGCCCTCGAGCAGTTCCTGGCCCGCGACGCACTAGGGATCTCTCTCGCCGCTGGATGGCACGTGCGCATGGAGTACCTGCGCCGCTGGTCGAGCATTGCCGCCTTTCCCGCATTGCCTGTCCGAGCTGGATCGTGGGATCAGGATGAGCCGGTCGTGGCAGTCACGTTGGCCCGAATGCGCCTCCCAGAAGTTCCTCGCTTCCTCCACCATGGCAGGCCCGTGGAGCGCCTCGTACGTGACCATCCGGGCGTCACTCTCGCCGTCGCCGGCTTTCGTCCGCCACGGACGATCTCTACCTTTACGGTCTGGCACAGCGCGCACCAGATGCTGGAGATGGTTCACGGACACTCGAGCGTCGCCGAGCCGACGCGGCACGTAACCGCCATGCGCGAACGTGAGCGTCGTGACTTCCACCATGAATTCGCTACCTTTCGATTCCGACCGCTCTCCGAGCACGGTTCCTGGGAGGGCCGCACGGGCCTCGTGCCCATCTCCCACGTCCGCTAATGAACTCACCCAGCGTTCACGTGCGGCATTCCGGACGAGCCCCACGCCGGTAACTGCAACGCCAGGATGTCCTTTGGCGTACGCCTCCGAACTGACCCACACGCGGTGGAACGACGCCGTTCCGAACAGAACGCCTAGGACGGCGCAGCGACGTTGCTAGACGTCAATCGGGCGCCACGTCTCGCGTGCAGTGGCACGGGATCGGTTCAAAAGCACAGGGACTTGATACGCGTTGAAGTGCTGAGCGGTCAGGTTTCGGAGCACGACCGGTGTGACTCGTCCTTTAGCGCTTCACCCAGCGTGTGAACTTTCGCTTCCCGACCATATGATCCTTGATCGACCTGACCGAGCCGTCATCGCTCGCTAGGTCGTAATGCTCGGCCGTGACTGCCACTCGAATCTTCTTCGGGGTTCCGATGCACTTCGGCTTGAATCTGAAGATCATCTGGCTGTTTTTGCGGTCGTACTTGTATCCAGTTGAGCACATCACGTCTCCGTACGGATCGAGTCCGTTGGGGCGCAGCTTCCAGCCGGAGGTACTCCCAAATGCGCCGTGGTAGCCCTCAGTTGCGATTAGGAAGTTCGGTGCCTTCGGCTTGTTGTTCGTGTCGATCCAGACGTGGAGGTCATCACTGAAATCCTGCTTAGGCAGGTGTGCGTAGCGGACGACGATGGTGATGCGCTGCTTCTGGTGGCGAACTTTCACTGATTGAATGTCGGCCCGCGGTTGCGCGGCGTCACCGGTC
>JAZQRG010000530.1:0-5598 GCA_045629445.1 Mycetocola sp.
GACGGATCACGACGGGCTGGTTTTTCAACAGCATCCGGCCGCCGGTCGGTTTTTGCATGCCGTAGATGGTGCTGGCGATCTCTCCGGCACCAGAGCCGATCAGGCCGTACAGACCGACGATCTCGCCCGAGTGGACGGTCAGGCTGATCGCATCAAAGACGTTCGCGAGGCTCAGGGCATCGAGTTCGAGCACGACGTCGCCGCGGGTCGCAGCGTCATCCCCTCGTGGCTCGGCGAGCATTCCACCCACCATGAGTTCGGCGATCTCGCGCACGGTGAGCTCGTCAATGGGGCGCGTCGTGATGGTTTCGCCGTCGCGCATGATCGTCACGACATCGGCGATGCGGAAGAGTTCGTCGAGCCGGTGAGAGATATAGATGACGGCGACGCCCGTTGCGGTCAAGCGTCGGATGACCGCGAAGAGCACGTCGATCTCGGCGTCGGTCAGGATGGCCGACGGTTCGTCGAGAATGAGCACCCGCGCATCTCCGGCGAGCGCCTTCGCAATCGAGACCTGCTGTTGCTCGGCAATCGACAGGCTGCCGACCGGTTCGGCGGCGACCGTGACGGGGAGCCCGACCGTGTCGAGGAGATCCCGCATTTGCCCCGCCTGTCCCGCCCAGTCGACACGGATGCCGCGCCTCAGTTCGCGCCCAACGAAGACGTTCTCGGCAACGCTGAGTTCGGGAAAGAGCTGGGGTTCCTGATAGACGGTCTGCACTCCGAGCCCGATGGCATCCGTCGTTGAGGAAATTGTGACGGGACGGCCGTCGAATTCGAGCGAACCGGCATCCGCGCGTTCCGCTCCCGCCACG
The DNA here is from genome assembly GCA_045629445.1 of Mycetocola sp. GTDB lineage: Bacteria > Actinomycetota > Actinomycetes > Actinomycetales > Microbacteriaceae > Mycetocola_A. The sequence goes on from JAZQRG010000530.1 coordinate 816, forward strand.
ATCTTGATGAGCGTTGACTTACCTGCACCGTTCTCGCCGACGAGTGCGTGAACCGTGCCGGGAGCAACGGCCATGTACGCGTTGCGGATCGCGCGCACGCCACCGTAGCTCTTGGTCACTCCCGAGAGCGTGAGCCGTGGCCGGACGTCCGCTGAAGTGTCGAGGTTCGACATGGGATCCTTCCTGTGAGACGGGGATCGCCGGCTGGCTCTCCCCGTCTCTGTCGGTGATTCGACCTCGTAGTCGAAATCGACCTAGTAGTCGAAATCGTCGACGTTCTCGGTTGTGATCGTCAGCGGGGGTCCGAGCAGGAGCACCTTCGTCTCCGAGTCGTACTCGACCTCTGGCAGGTCGTCGCTGACGTTGTTCGTCGCCTCGAACTCGTTGCCCTCGGCGAGCTGCTGCCCGACCCACGCGGTGAGGTAACCGAGGGCCTCGACATCCCAGAGGATCGACGCGCTCGACGAACCGTCCTCGAGGTACGGCTTCATCGACTGCGGAGTGCCGAGTCCGACAGTGAAGACCTGCCCGACCTTGCCGGCGTCAGACACCGCCTGCGCGACACCGGGAGCACTCGACGTGCACTCACCGACGAGGCCGGTGAGGTCGGGGTGTGCATTCATGAGGTCGGTTGCCATCGATGTCGCCATGGCCTGGTCCTCGCCCGCGTAGACGATGTCAACGATCTCGGCGTCGGGGTACTGCTCCGCCGTGTACGCCTCCTGCACCTCGATCCACGCGTTGAGGTTGGCCGCGGTCTCACCGCACGACACAATCGCATACTTGCCTGACCCACCCATCGCCTCGAGCAGCGCGTCGGTGAGACCCTGCCCGATGCCTTCGACGGATGCCTGATTCACGAACACCTCGCGCACTGAGTTCGGAGCATCCGTGTCGCTCGTCGCCACCTGGATGCCGGCGTCGGCGGCCTCCTCCAGCAGCGGCGCCATCGAGTCAGGGTCGTTGGGTGCGACGATGAGCGCGTCGACCCCCTGCTGGATGAATGAGCGGACGATGTCGGCCTGCGCCGCGGCATCCGCCGTTGTCGGCCCCTGATAGAGCCATTCGATGCCGAGCTCTTCGGCCGCGGCCTTGCCGCCGGCGTTCATCGCCTCAAAGTACGGGATGCCCTGGAGCTTGGGCACGAACGCAACGGTGATCTGTTCGTCGCCTCCACCTCCGCCACCGCCGGAATCACCGGAATCGCCACGACTCGTGCATGCGGTCATGGCGAAAGCTGCCGTCAACGCGAGTGCGCCGACCGCGAGTGTCTTCTTCCTTCTCAACAACACAGTTGTGCCTCTTTCTTCTCTGAATCGGGCAACTCTGCCCTGACGGTCGCGACAGAGCCGCCGCGAAGTGTTCTTCTGGGTGAGGTGACGGTCATGCCGGCACCTCGCTGGTCTCGGTTGTGTGGTTTCGTTCCACCGGAACTACGGCGATGTCGACGCCAGAGCTCTGCCAGCTCTCGGCGAAGCCGGGGTCGACGGCGTCGTCGGTGTACATCGCGGTGATCTGCCCGGGGTCTGCGAAGGCGTGCAGGCCGAAGCCCGACGCCTTCGCCGAGCTAAAGAGGCCGATGACCGAGTCGCATGACCGAGCGAGCCCCCGTTTCGCCTCGCATTCCTCGGTCGACAGCTCGAGCAGACCGAGGCTCCGCGACACGCTCGATACGCCGAAGAAGCCGGTCTTGACCCGGCCACGGCCCTCGAGCACATCCGAGAAGGCGCCGACGACCGATCCGGACGCCCGACGCAACACTCCACCGGGAAGGATCACCGTGGCATCCGATCGCTCCATCAGGAGACTGGCGAGACGGATGCCGTTGGTCACGATCACGAGGCCGGTTCGGTTGATCAGCTCGTTCGCGAGGTAATAGGTCGTCGATGACGAGTCGATGGCGATGACATCGCCATCGTTGACGAGCTCCGATGCCGCCCGAGCGATCGCTCGCTTCGCTGCAGCATCGGTGCGAAGGCGGCTCTCGAACGCGTCTTCCTCACGCGGTGCGGAGGCAACCGCGCCGCCGCGGACCCGGCGGAGAAGTGATCGCTGCTCGAGCAGGTCGAGGTCTTTGCGCACGGTGACGGCGGATACACCGAGCCGGCTGGCGAGGTCGTTGACGGTGACACGGCCCTTGACGAGGAGGGCATCAAGAATCGCCTCTTCGCGAACGAAATCGTATCGACTCATCGCTCCTCCGCTCGGCAACAGTGACGAACTTTCAGCTTTCCCTCGCAATGTAGGCCGAATCGTCAATTCGCGTCAAGAAACGAAACCAAAACGTTGCCAAACGCTTGCGTGGCCCGCGAATTGCCCGCGCGCCGCGGCGGCGGGCCCCGGGCGGTAGCATTTCACTCCAGACCGAGGAGCGGGAACCATGGCAACAACATCGACCGTCGACGCTGAGTCCCGTCGGGAGCGACTGCTCGAGATCCTCACCGCTGACGGGATCATTCGGCTGGACGCCGCGGCGGAATCCCTCGGGGTTTCGGCGATGACGGTGCGCCGTGACCTCGCCGACCTCGAGGCGGAGGGCAGGCTGCGGCGGGTTCGCGGCGGTGCCGTACCGTCGCTCAAGCCACGCTCGTTCCTCGATCGGATGTCGACGGGCGCGGAAGCGAAGCGCGTGATCGCCGGCAAGGCGCTCGCGCTCATGCCAACGACGGGTGCTGTTGCTTTCGATGCGTCTTCGACCGCGGGAACCGTGCTCTCGCGCATGGAGGCAGCGGACCCCGATCTCACTGTGGCGACGAACTCATATGAGAATTTCCAGAACGCCAGACGGCTCGGCGGAACAGCCCTGCTGATCGGCGGCGAAGCGGAGGCGCGCACCGACAGCTTCGTCGGGCTGCTCGCATGCCAGGCGGCCGGATCGCTGCACTACTCCCACTTCTTCACGTCGGCAGGCGCCGTTGACGCCGAACGCGGCACGAGCGAGGTGACCCTCGCCGAGACACAGGTCAAGCTCGCCTTCGTTGCTGCCGCCGATGAGACGGTTCTCCTCGTCGACTCGTCCAAGCTCGGCCAGCGTGCGCTCGCCCGTGCGCTCGACTGGGAGCAGGTGAGCCTCATGGTCACCGAGCTCGACCCCGCTGACGATCGGCTCGATCCGTATCGGGGGCTCGTCGACCTCGCGTGACACCGAGTCACTTTCTTGACGGATTCTGCACCCGGTGTTATTTTCTGTAATAGTTAACACAAACGAACAACGGAGATTGCGCATGACGAACGAGACCGCAGCGGCACTGATCGCTCGAAGCAACCGCCTCGGCGCCGACCCGAAGAACACCAACTACGCCGGCGGCAACACCTCAGCCAAGGGCATCGAGACCGACCCGGTCACCGGCGAAGACGTCGAACTGCTCTGGGTCAAGGGGTCCGGTGGCGACCTCGGCACCCTCACCGAGAAGGGCCTCGCCGTCCTCCGCCTCGACCGTATGCGCGCGCTCACGAACGTCTACCCCGGGGTCGACCGCGAAGACGAGATGGTCGCGGCATTCGACTACACGCTCCACGGCAAGGGCGGCGCTGCCCCGTCGATCGACACCGCGATGCACGGCCTCGTCGACGCTGCTCACGTCGACCACCTGCACCCCGACTCCGGCATCGCGATCGCGACGGCAGCAGACGGTGAAGAACTCACGAAGTCCATCTTCGGCGACAAGGTCGTCTGGGTACCCTGGCGCCGCCCCGGCTTCCAGCTCGGCCTCGACATCGCCGAGATCAAGGCGAAGAATCCGGATGCCGTCGGTTGCATCCTCGGCGGACACGGCATCACCGCGTGGGGAGACACCAGCGACGAGTCCGAGAGGAACTCGCGCTGGATCATCGACACCGCCGCCGACTACATCGCAACACACTCGCGCCCCGAGCCGTTCGGACCCGAACTCGACGGCTATGAAGCGCTGCCGGTCGCCGAACGCCGCGCCAAGGCTGCTGCCCTCGCACCGACGCTCCGCGGACTCGCGTCAACCGACAAGCCGCAGGTGGGCCACTTCACCGACCACGCTGTCGTCCTCGACTTCCTCGCGAGCACCGAGCACCCGCGCCTCGCCGCGCTCGGCACGAGCTGCCCTGACCACTTCCTGCGCACCAAGGTGAAGCCGCTTGTCGTCGATCTGCCGGCATCCGCTTCGGTGGAAGAGACGATCGAGCGCCTCACCGTTCTCCACGAGGAGTACCGCAAGGACTACCAGGCCTATTACGACCGCAACCGGACGGCGGACTCCCCCGCGATCCGTGGCGCTGTCCCGCTCATCATCCTCGTCCCGGGTGTCGGTATGTTCAGCTACGGCGCGAACAAGCAGACGGCGCGCGTCGCGAGCGAGTTCTACATCAACGCGATCAACGTGATGCGAGGTGCCGAGGGACTCTCGACCTACGCGCCGGTCGACGAGGCGGAGAAGTTCCGCATCGAGTACTGGGCGCTCGAAGAGGCCAAGCTTCAGCGCATGCCGAAGCCGAAGCCGCTCGCGACCCCCATCGCTCTCGTGACGGGCGCGGCATCCGGAATCGGCAAGGCCATCGCCACCCGCCTCGCTGCCGAGGGCGCGTGCGTCGTCATTGCCGACCTCTCGCTCGAGAAGGCGCAGGCCGCTGCCGCCGAGATCGGAAACACGGATGTCGCCATCGGCATCGCCGCGGACGTCTCGAACGAGAAGGCGGTCCAGGCCGCGATCGACGCCGCTGTTCTGGCGTTCGGTGGGCTCGACCTCGCCGTGCACGACGCGGGACTGTCGCTGTCGAAGTCGCTGCTCGACACCACCGAGGGGGACTGGGA
>JAZQRG010000531.1:0-1997 GCA_045629445.1 Mycetocola sp.
CCAATGACGAACCGCATCCAGTGCATCCGCGGTGCGGTCTGGCGAGTGCGGACACCGAGCGGCGAAATGGATACCTGCCGGAGACCAACGGCCGCGCTGATCGCGGCGAGGGCAGCGACCGCGAGGACCACGAAGAGGAGAAGTCCCGGTCCGACCCAGAGTTCCCCGGCACCGATCGGCTGGCCACCGAACGGCACGAGGCCGACGATGGGCATGGCGATCAGGTACAGCACGATACCCGCGAGAGAACCCAGAACGGCGATGGCCGTCGATTCGAGCACGGTCATGCGAGTGACGACGCCCGGCGTTGCGCCGAGAAGCCGAAGAGTGGCCAGCCTGTCGTCCCGACGTCGGGCCGACAGCCGAGCTGCTGCCCCGCCGAGAGATACCAGGGGCACGATAAGAAGCACGAGGGCGAGTGCACTGAGCATCTGGTAGACCGGTGCGTCGGCGATGGTCCACCTGAAGAACATGAGTGCTCCACCGAGAACGATGAGCATGAGTGCCGTCGTCACAGCGAATGCGATGGCGGGCAGTGCGAGCACAGCGGTGCTCTGGGCGCTCGGTCGGGCAAGCAGCCACGTCAGTCGAGCGATCGGTGCGCGTCCGGATGGCCGAGAGGCGGATGCCGGCGGTGCGGCGAACGCGGTTGTCGCGGTCATGCTGACACCACCCGGCCGGTGGAACCGGTGCCAGCGGAGGACGCGCCGGACACAATTTGTCCGTCGCGGAGACGGATAACGCGGGAACAGCGAGCGGCGACGGTGTCGTCGTGGGTGACGACGACGAGCGTGTGCCCCTGTCCGACGGTCGATCCGAGCAGCGCACTGAGGACGTCCTCGCTCGTTGCCGAGTCGAGTGCGCCGGTCGGCTCATCGGCGAAGACGACGGTCGCTCCGGTGACCTGAGCCCGGGCGATGGCGACCCGCTGTGCCTGTCCGCCCGAGAGCTCGCCAATGCGGCGAGATTCCATGCCGGCGAGTCCAAGCGCGGCGAGCCAGTGCTGCGCCCGGCCCTCGGCTTCCTTGCGCGGGTATCCGGCGAGCATGAGCGGAAGCGCCGTGTTCTCGATCGCGGTCAGTTCGGGGATCAGCAGGCCCTGCTGGAAAACGAAGCCGAATGCTTCCCGGCGCAGGCGCGAACGGTCGCGTTCGTTCATGGCCGTGACGTCGACGGGTCCCGAGGCTGATTGAAAGACAACCCGGCCGGAGTCCGGCGGGGTGATTCCGGCGAGTGCATGCAGGAGGGTGGTCTTGCCCGATCCCGATGCGCCCATGATGGCGACGGATTCGCCGGCCCGGATCGAAATGTCCACTCCGGCGAGCGCTGTGCTCGAGCCGTAGTTCTTCACGAGCGCTGATCCGGAAAGGATGGCGGGTGCGGAGAAGGCGGTCGTTGGTGGTGTTGCGTTTGCGGGGTATGGGGGCGTCGAAAAGGTCATGGTTCCAGACTCGCCGCCCGGCGGCATCCGCACATCGTGCCCGAGGTTGACTCCGCATCATCCTCAAGGGTGACGTTGACCTGCTCAGGCAGCAGGGCGCCGCGACAGTCGAATGCGTTTCTGGGTCAGCAGGATGCCGACAAAGACGATCACGGCACCGAGCGGTTCGTGCCAGCCGAGTGACTCCGAGAGCAGCAGCACACCGAGGATCACGCCGACGACGGGTGTGATGTAGGTCACGCTCGATGTTGCGGTTGGTCCCCATGCCGCGAGCACATTCATATTCCAGATGTAGACGATGCCCGTTCCGAACGCGCCGAGTCCGACGAGGCTCAGCACCACCCAGAGATCGAGCTCGACCGGCTGCCACGCGAGTACCGGTGTGAGCGCGAGCATGATCACGGCGGCGATGCCGATGTACATGAATGCGGCGGTGATCGACGGTACCCGGTATGGCGCGAGGAACTTCTTCAGGTAGCCGAAGCTGAACCCATATGAGGTCACCGCTCCGATGCAGGCGAGCTGACCCTGCCAATTGCCAACCAGAGCGCCAGCC
>JAZQRG010000532.1:0-3210 GCA_045629445.1 Mycetocola sp.
TGATCTCGACCGGAACGGGTGTTCTCGGTGCTGCTGGGGCCTAGTAGAGCAGGTTGGTCAGGCGTGCGCGGGCACGTCCGACGCGGGGGTCAGTGACCCCGACGACCTCAAACAGGTCGAGCAGGCGCGTGCGGATGACCGTGCGGTCCTCAGCATCCGCTGCTTCGAACAGGGTCAGAAGCCGGTCGAAGGCGTCCTCGACGTGTCCGCCCGAGAGATCGAGGTCGGCGACATCGAGCTGGGCGTCCAGGTCGTTTGGCTTCGCTGCGGCCGCCGAACGGATCGATTCGATGGTTTTGCCCTCGAGCCGGTGCAGCAGGCTGACCTGCGCAAGACCGGCGACGGCCATCTTGTCGAGCGGATTCTGCGCGATCGCCTTTGTGTATGCGGCGATCGCACGGGGGTAGTCCCCGGCCTCGATGGCCTCGTACGCTTCGGCGTGCAACGGAGGAAGCGGCGGTTCGACCGGTTCCTGCTCCTCGGCGGGTTCACCGGCGGCAACGACACTCGACGTGACACCCGTCTGGGCTGCCGCCTGAAGCACCTGCTCGAAGATCTCGCGGACCTGCGCTTCGGGGATCGCACCCGTGAACAGCTGCAGCGGACGACCACCGATGAGCGCAACGACCGCGGGGATCGACTGAGCCTGGAAAGCCTGGGTCAACTGCGGGTTCGCGTCGACATCCACCTTGACGAGCAGGAGCCTGCCCGCGTACTCGGCCGTGAGCTTTTCGAGAACCGGCGAGAGCTGCTTGCACGGCCCGCACCACTCGGCCCACAGGTCGACGATGACGGGCACCCGCTGAGAAAGCTCAAGGAACTGGGCGAAGTTCTCGTCGGTGCCGTCGAGAACGAGCGATGGCACCTCGATGGTGCCCTGGGCACCCGCTGCGCCCGCTGGCGCCCCGGGTGCCGCCGCGCCCGGCTGTGGCCGGTTGACGAGGCTCGACAGGTCGACGGCGCCGCGGAGGGCAGCACTGTTGAGCGGCGACGGCCCTGGCTGGACCCCGCTCACGGCAGCTGCACCGCGGCCGTCAGGCCCTGGCTGAATCCGAGCAATCGAATCTGGTCCGTGCTCCCTGCCGGTGGCACGTAGAACAAAAGCTGGTCACTGTAGGTCGATTGCACGCCCTTCTCCGTTTCTGTCAGTCCACTCAGCGCGGAAACCGCGCCCGATGTCTTAATCTTGGCACCGACCTCGAGTGGCTTGACCACCTCGGTCTCGGCGATGTCGACGGAAACGAGAGCACCCGAGTCGTTGGTCGCGAGGGCGACCGGAGGGCCGTCCCCTGCCGCTACCGAGAACTCGATGGATGCCGTCGTCGGCAGCCCGGTCTTCTTGGCCTCGCGGTCGGCGGCGATCACTCCGCGGAGAGTGTCAGCGTCCGCAGAGAACAGCGGTGCGAACTCGCTCGCGTCACCGTTGGTGATGATGTCGGCGTATGCCGCGGCGAGCTGGTCAGGCGGCAAGAGGAGGAAGGCTGAATCCGGAGGAAGCTGCGCCGCACCGATGGTGGCTGGGGCGACCTCGGGGATCTCGGCCTGCGGCTCAAGGCGCACGGCGTACTCGACGTGGTAGTTGACGCGAGGGGCCGCCTGCACGAGCACAATCGCCGTCGGAGCTGCCGACGGATCGGCCTCGTCCTGAACAACACTCATGACGGTTCGTGGCCAGGTGTCCGTCGCCTGCGGAAGGGTGAGTCCCCCCGGTGACGAGGGAATGGCGGGCGCCGGTGCATAGTCGGGGATCTTCGCGCGGATCGCATAGTTAGCCGTGCGCTCGTCGAGAGCCGGGCCGACGAAGCGGGTCGCGGCGATGTCGGCACTGAGCGCCTGGTCGGCCTCGACAGCCGTGGTTGAGATCCTGGCGATGATGCGCTCGAGCTGTGGCGTTGTCACTGCCGGAGCCGGCTGCTCGTCGGCTTCCAGGTCAGCTTCGCCATCGGTCGGCGTCGCGGACGGCGTTGAACTGCTCGAAAAATCGGGCCAGTATCCGGCCGAACATCCGCTCAGCGCGAGAGACGAGACGAGGGCAATAGGCACGAGAGCGATCATCGACCGCTTCGGCGAGCGTTGCCGCTTGGGCGCACTTCCGTGTCGCTTGTCGGACTTGTAACGCGTCGGCTTCGGTACCTTCGGCATTTTCTCCATCCCGGGACCGGCGCTGATGCCCTTCCGGCGGGGTCCGCGGCTCTTTCGCATCTGGTGGATACCCAGCAGGTAAAGCACGAGGCCGGCGATCAGAAGCAGGATGCCGCCCGCAATCAGCGGACCCGCCCACGGTGTCGCGTTGTTGAGGGGCCACGAAATCCCGACGTTGGGCGGGGCGGGCTCTGTGCCATCGGATGCGATGAGAACGCTGACGTCTTCCGGCACGTTGATCGTCGTGACGACGGCGCCTTCCTCGGAGTGCTCGGCAAGCCACAGGTCGGACCCACGAGGGTCGTCGAGAGCGATCTGGGCGTCGATTTCCTCGCGGGTCGTCGGAACAGCATCAGGCGCTTCGTCGCTCGCGTCGTCCTCTGGTTCAGGGACGACGGCCTCGGCAACGAGCTCGCCACTCTGTTCGTCACGAGTGAGGTCGTTGTACGACGCGTCACCAAGCCAGGCGACAACATCCGCTGTCCTGCCATACGACACGAATACGGTGTCGGTTCCGGAGACAGTGAGTGACTGCTGGCCTTCTTCTGACACCAGGACGCCACCGTCAATCACGGTGTAGGGAAGGTCACTGTCGAGCGTGGTCTCAATGGCGTATGTGGATGGGCCAAGGAACACAGTGCGCTGGGCGATGCCGAGCACAATCATGGTCGCGGCAACCACGAACGCCAGAATAGCGAGTACGAATCGCACTAAATCTCCTTCTCTGCTGCATCCGCACGGGCATTTTCGCCCGAATTGTCGTGATCATCGGGCCGGAAGCAACAGGCACAGACGTTTCAGACTAGCCGAGATCCCTGAGAGGGACCTAGCAGCACCTCGCGTTCGGCGGGTCATCGCATGCGTCAGGACGCGACCACTACGATTGTGAAATGTCCACGGCGGGGGTACACAGGTGAAGATACAGAACCCTTTCCGATTCGGGCTCATCGGGACCCTTGGGGTCGGACTCGGCCTGCTGATTCTGTTCTCCGTCGTCACGCTGCAGACGATCCTGATCTACATCGGTGCCGCGATCTTCATCGCCCTTGGCCTCGACCCCATCATCAC
>JAZQRG010000533.1:0-5140 GCA_045629445.1 Mycetocola sp.
CTGCGCCGCACCAGAGCTACAGTTCCTCCTGGCCGGCCGTCACCCGGGCGAGGTCAGCGACCACGTCGGCGAGGTGTCCGGTGCGCGTGAAAACCGCCCGCTGGCGCATCGCTCCGTTCCCGCGGGTGAGCACGGCTCCGGCCTGCTGCTCGGCGAATTTCTCATCGCCGGCAGCCGCGAGCGCCGGCCTCACGTGCTCGACCAGGTCGGACACCACGTCAGCCGCCGGCCGCGGCGTGAGCGTCAGCGGGTCGAGCAGCGTCCCCTCGATGCCGTAACGGCCGGCCTGCCAGCCGGCGAGCCGCAACATGACCGCTGGCACCGGCGGTGGAGCAGCGCCGTCCCGCCACGAGTTCGCCGCCGTTTCAACCAGACCACGACAGAGGGCGGCGATCAACGCGGTGTCCGTGGCATCCGCGCAGACATCAGACACGCGGATCTCAACGGTCGGAGCATGGTGCGACAGTCGCGCGTCGAAGTACGCCATTCCCTTGTCGAGCATGACGCCCGAGGCGAGCATCGCGTCGAGCGAGGCGTGATACCGCTCGGCCGACCCGAACACCTCGGTCGGGCCAGCGGTCGGCCAGCGCAGCATCGCCTGGGACCGAAAGCTTGCGTAGCTCGAGTCACTGCCCTGCCAGAACGGCGAATTGGCGCTCAGCGCGACGATCACAGGAAGCCAGCATCGGATCGAATCGAGCGCAGCGACGCCTTCGTCGTCGGACTCCACCGCAACATGCACGTGGCACGCGCAGGTCAGTTGCTCCCTCGCGGTGATGCCGAAGACCTCAGCCAGCCGCTCGTACCGGGGGTGACGAAAGAGCCGTGGTTCGACCGGCAGCGGCGATGACCCCGATGCGATCACCCGTGCCCCGGCCTCTCGCGCGGCGGCGATGACCCGCGAACGGCATTGACGGATGTCGTCGGCGAGAGCGGTGAGATCGGCGTGCGGTGCCGTATTCGTCTCCACCATCTGTTGCTGCAGTTCGTGCTCGAGTCGCCCGCCAAGGTTCTCGGGGTCGATCGTGAGGGACGTGATGTCGGTCTGCTTGAGCACCCGGGTGGCGATGGCCCGTGCGGCCCCACTTTTCGGATCGACAAGGAAAAGCTCTTCTTCCACCCCGACGGTGCGCATGCGTCCAGTGTCCCAGTCGTCATCGGTTGCCACCAGCGCGAGATTGGATAAAGCTGGACCATTGGTGAAAGGGGCTCGTCATGTGCCGACTGCTTGGATATGTCGCTACCAGTCCCCTTCCCGCCGTCGAGGTTCTCGGCGAGGGTGCGTTTGCGTCGTTCACCTCACTCGCTTCACTGCACGGCGATGGCTGGGGTGTGGCCTGGCGCGATGACGCCAACATCACGCACTCGGTGTCCAGCCCGGATTCGGCCGCCCGCGACCCGCTTTACGCCGAACTCACTCGGACGCCGCTTGGCGCGGCCGGGCTCGTGCACTTGCGCTGGGCGACAGGAGGACTTCCTGTTGCACCGGAGAACACGCATCCGTTCACCGACGGACAGTACGTCTTCGCGCACAACGGCAACATCAAGCCGATCGCACGGCTCGATGAACTGCTCACCCCCGAGTCGCGGGCGAAGCTCGAGGGCGCGACCGACAGCGAGCGGTATTTCCGGTTCGTGATGCAGTGCATCACCGAGAGCGGCTCGGAGGCCGGCGGCGTCACGCGCGCGCTGCACACGATGATGAAGGAGTTTCCGCACGCGAGCCTCAACGCGCTGCTGCTGACACCGACGACGCTCATCGCCATTCACATCAACAGCCGGGCGGCGTCACCGCCGCGTGCGTTGAGCGCGCTCTACGAGTCGTTCGAGGACATGCCGCCGCGGCACGCGACCGAGTATTACGCCATGGACATCCGGGTCACACCCGATGCCGTTCACGTCATCTCGAGTGGCCTCGACGAGCCGGGGTGGACGCACGTTCCACCCGACTCGGCGGCGATGATCGACCTCGACACGCGGGAGATGACGCGGCTCGATCTGCTGCCGGTTGGGCCGGGAATCTAAGCCGCGCAGGCGGCGCTACTCGCCAATATCCTCGTTCCACAGTGTGGGTTCAGCAGCAATGAACTCGGTCATCAGCTCGACGCACTCAGCGCTGTCGAGCACCACCACCTCGACGCCGCGCTCGCGGAGATAGTCCTCGCCGCCGTAGAAGGTCGAGTTCTCGCCGATAATCACCCGCGGGATCTTGTACAGGAGGATTGCGCCGGTGCACATGTCGCACGGTGACAGGGTCGTGACCATGGTCGCCCGCGCGTAGACACTCGCCGGCAACCGGCCCGCGTTCTCGAGGCAGTTGGTTTCACCGTGGTGAATCGGGCTCGCGTCCTGCACGCGGCGGTTGTGCCCGGTCGCAAGCACCTTTCCGTCGACGATGAGGGCAGCACCGATGGGGATGCCGCCTTCCGCGCGGCTCTTCCGCGCCTCCGCGATGGCGACGGCGAGTTGTTCGGTATCGGTGAGTGACGGCATGGCTGCTCCGTTCGAGAGGTGTGACGGGATGGGCTGGAGGTCGAGGGGCATCAGGCCCGCCGATACGGCTTGAGGTAGGCACCCGGATACCGGACACCTCGACCCCAGATGGCGAGCGCCGCGATGACGACGAGGTAGGGGAACGCGATGAGCAGTTCGTTCGGCACATCGCCGAACAGCGGCGTGATCGCGAGCTGCAACTGCAGCGCATCGACGACGGCGAAGAGCAGCGCACCGGCGACGACCGGCCAGACCTTCCACCGCCCAAAGATGACGAGTGCAATGCAGATCCACCCGCGGCCGCTGACGATGTCGATGGTGAACGCACCGAGCAGCGACAGTGTGAGGAAGGATCCGCCGATAGCCATCAGCACGCTGCCCAGGATGAGGGCCGCGTACCGCGTTTTCGCGACCGGAATGCCGGCAGCATCCGCAGCTTCAGGGTTCTCGCCGACGGCGCGAAGACGCAGCCCGAATCCGCTGGAGCGCAGCACCCACCACAGCGCGGGTGCGAGCACAAGAAACGCGACGTATGTCATCGGGTATTGCGACAGCATCCCGCCACCGGCGAACAGCCTGTCGAACTTCTCGGTCGTCGCCTGCCCGCCGCCCGAGAACAGCAGCCGGTTGGTGAAATCGCATGCCGCGACGAGCAGCAACGTCGTGCCGATTCCGGCGACGTGCTGGTTGACGCCGAGCGTCACGGTCAAGAGCCCCATCAGCGCACCGGCGAGCGTCCCGGCCACAACGGCGGCAGCGAGGCCGAACCAGAGCGAGCCGCTCATCGCCGTCGCGAGGAAGCCGCAGAACGCCCCGGCGTACATCGTTCCCTCGATGCCCAGATTCAGGATGCCGGCACGTTCGTTGATCACGGCACCGAGCGCGGCCCAGACGAGCGGGGTTGCGATGGTAAGGGTGGCAGCGAGGATCGCGAAGAGAGGAAGGTTCATGACGTCTCTCCTTCACGCGTCACGGGCGTTTCGGGCGACGGTCGTTTTCGGTGGCGGAAGACCACCGTGTAGCGGCGCAGCGCGAGGAACGAAACGACCGAGAGCAGGAGCGTCGAGCTGACAATCGCGCCCATCTGGGTCGGAAGCTGCAGCGTGATCGACGCGTTCTGCGCGCCGACCGTGATCGTTCCCAGGAGGAGTGCGACGAGGAGGACTCCGCCGGCCGTCAGCGCACCGAGCGTTGCGACAACCACGCCGGTGTAGCCGTAGCCGTTCGAGATCCCGGCGGTGAGCTGGTGCTGCACTCCGAGCACCTGGGTTGCACCGCCGAGTCCAGCGATGCCGCCGGAGATCAGAGCAAAACGCCACTGCAGTTTGGCAACGGGGATGCCGGAGAACCGAGCGGCGGCAGGTGCCTGACCCGCCGCTTTGAGCCTGAGGCCAAGCGGGGTGAACGACATCACGACGAACATGATGAGAACGAGCACGAGGGCGATGACGAGCCCCCAGTGCACCCGGGATCCATCAATGATCGCCGGCAGCGTGTACCCGTCGCCGTACCGGTCGCTGTCGGGGAAACCGCTCTTCGAGTTGCGCCATGGCCCGTTGAGCAGCCCCTGGACGAGCAAGAGGGCAACCGGGTTGAGCAGCAGGGTCGTCACGACCTCGTCGATGCCAGCGTGGCGCTTGAGCCACGCCGGCACGAAGGCCCAGGCCACTCCACCGAGCGCACCCGCAGCAAGAGCGAGGGGCAGCGCAATAAGAGCGGGAGCATCAGCGAGGTACAGCGCAGGCACCGTTGCGGCGGCTGCTCCGGCGAGAAATTGCCCTTCCGCACCGATGTTGTAGTAGCCGACGCGGAAGGCAACGGCGACAGCGAGTCCGGTGAAGATCAGCGGAGTGGATGCCAGGAGCACCTCGTTAATGCCGCCAATCGTCGTCAGCGGGGTGACGAGGTAGCGCTCGAAGGCGGCGGCCGGGTTGGCACCGGCGAGCCGGATCGGCGCTGCAGTGAGGAGGAGCGTCACGATGACCGCGAGGACGACCGCGGCAGGGGCGAGCCACCGGGGCTCGGCCCGGCGAAGGAGGATTTTCATGCTGCTTCCCCCGCCCGGTGGCCGGTCATCAGCAGCCCAAGTGAATCGTGCGTCGCCTCCGCCGCAGCCAGTTCACCGATGATCCGACCGGAGAAGATGACGGCAATGCGATCGCAGAGGCCAAGCAGTTCGTCAAGGTCCTCGGAGATGAGCAGCACGCCAGCGCCCTGGTCGCGGAGCGCACGCAACTGGGAGTAGACGTAGTCGCACGCGCCGATGTCGAGACCGCGGGTCGGCTGTGACGCGACGAGCGCGCGCGGGTTTCGGGAGATCGCGCGGGCAAGGAGTACTTTTTGCATGTTTCCGCCCGACAGCGACTTGATCGGGTCGTTCGCCGACGCACGGATATCAAAGCGTTCGATGAGCGTTGCAACGTGCTCGCGGATAGCCCGCCGGTCGAGGAACGGTCCACGCCGGAAATCGTCGAGGTCTTCAAGCACGAGGTTCTGGCCGACGCTCAGCGCGGGAATGACGCTGCCCTTCCGGTCCTCGGTGAGTCGGCCAAACCCGGCGCGGATGCGCTGACCGGGGTCGAGCGCGGTGATGTCGGTTCCCGCGACGCGGACGGATCCGCCGGTCGCTGCCAGGGTTCCGCAGAGC
>JAZQRG010000534.1:0-7380 GCA_045629445.1 Mycetocola sp.
GCCCGTTGAGGTCGATGTGGTAGAGCTTGCCCTGGTAGAGCGCCTGCGCGATGCCCGCGGTGAAGTTGAGCCCGGCCATCTGCTCGTGGCCGACCTCGGGGTTCACGCCGACGAGTTCGGGGCGCTCGAGCGTGTTGATGAACGCCATCGCGTGTCCGACGGTCGGGAGCAGGATGTCACCACGCGGCTCGTTCGGCTTCGGCTCGATCGCGAAACGGATGTCGTATCCCTTGTCGGTGACATAGTCGCCGAGCAGGTTGACGGCCTCGCGGTAGCGCTCGAGGGCCTGGCGGATGTCTTTCGCTGCGTCGTACTCGGCGCCCTCGCGGCCGCCCCACATGACGAAGGTCTTTGCGCCGAGCTCAGCGGCGAGGTCGATGTTGCGCAGCACCTTGCGGAGGGCGAACCGGCGAACGGCGCGGTCGTTGGAGGTGAAACCGCCGTCCTTGAAGACCGGCGCGCTGAACAGGTTCGTCGTGACCATCGGCACGATGAGTCCGGTGTCGGAGAGGGCCTGCTTGAGGCGGTCAATCTGCGTCTGGCGCTCGGCGTCGGTTGAACCGAACGCGAAAAGGTCGTCATCGTGGAAGGTCAGCCCGTATGCGCCGAGCTCGGAGAGCTTCTCGACGGCGTGCACGACGTCGAGCGGCGCGCGGGTCGGTCCACCGAACGGGTCGGCTCCGTTGTAACCGACGGTCCACAGCCCGAAGGAGAATTTGTCGTCGCGGGTAGGGGTAAGGCTCATGTCGTGCTCCGATTCAGCATCATTGATGATTTGTTGGATGTTGAAACATATTACATGACGGATGCCATTCGGCTAGACCACGCAGAGCATCCGTTTGAAAAGTTTCAGCCCCGAACATATTCCCGCTACGGCACGAACAGTGGCCAAGCTGCATCCCGGCACCCGCTGATCACGATCGGGACACGGCCCCTAGTTTCTCGCAAAAGCGCTGGACGGATCGTCGCGGCGTGGGATATGTTCTCTCCGTCAACAAAGGTATGACCGGCAGCATTCAGAGAGGAAAGCAACCGATATGTCCATGACGCGAAAAATTATGGCCTTCGCAGCGACAGGGGCCGTCGTCCTGTCGCTTGCGGCGTGTTCCAACGGCTCAGGTGCAGGCGGCGGGGAACCCGCAGCCGAAGGTGGCACCGAGTGCAACGTCGGTATCTCGATGCCCACCCGAAGTCTTGAGCGGTGGATCAACGACGGCGAGCAGTTGCAGGCCGCCCTCGAAGAGGCCGACTGCACCGTCGACCTTCAGTACGCAGACAACAAGACCGATCAGCAGATCAGCCAGATTCAGAACCAGATCGCTGGTGGCGCGAAGATCCTCGTCATCGCGGCAATCGACGGCGAGGTGCTTGCGCCGGTTCTCGAAGAGGCGCGAGGCCAGGATGCCTCGATCATCGCGTATGACCGCCTCATCAACGGCACCGAGGACGTCGACTACTACGCGACTTTCGACAACTACCAGGTCGGCCAGCTCCAGGGGAAGTTCATCGAGGAGCAGCTCGATCTTGCGAGCGGCGCAGGACCATTCAACCTCGAGCCCTTCGCCGGAAGTCCGGACGACAACAACGCGAAGTTCTTCTTCTCCGGCGCATGGGACGTTCTGCTGCCATACGTCGAGAGCGGCCAGCTCGTCGTTCCTTCGGGCAACGCACCTGCTTCGAACGATGAGTGGGCATCGATCGGCATCCAGGGCTGGGCATCAGACAAGGCTCAGTCTGAGATGGACAACCGCCTGTCCTCCTTCTACTCGGGAGACGAGAAGGTCGACGTGGTCCTCTCGCCGAACGACAGCCTGGCCATCGGCATCATCGCCTCGCTGCGGTCGGCCGGATACGCTCCGGGTGAGGACTACCCGCTCATCACCGGCCAGGACGCTGACAAGGCCAACGTCAAGGCGATCCTCGACGGTGAGCAGTCGATGACGGTCTGGAAGGACACCCGCACGCTCGGTGACCGCGTCTTCACGATGATCGAGTCGATCGTCGCCGGTGACGAGGTCGAGGTCAACGACGAGGAGACCTACGACAACGGCGAGAAGGTTGTGCCGTCGTTCCTCCTCGAACCTGAAGTTGTCGTCGAAGAAGATGTGCAGTCGAAGCTCGTCGACTCCGGGTTCGTTCAGCCGGGAGACATCGGGCTCTAACCCGTTCGGCTCGACCGGTCTCGCCTTCCCGGCGGGACCGGTCGTTCCCCTGATCCGGCATCCTCGACTGCCAGCTCCGGTTTTCCGCCGGTGCAGCGAAACGGATGCCTGAACCACGACGACAGGAGACCGCGATGGCGGAGACGACCATCCTTCGGATGAACAACATCGGCAAGGATTTCGGCGGGGTCAAGGCGCTCGAGAGTGTGTCCCTCGAGGTGCGCCGTGGTGAAGTCCACGGGATCTGCGGCGAGAACGGGGCGGGAAAGTCGACGCTCATGAAGGTGCTCTCGGGGGTATATCCGGCGGGCACCTACGACGGCGACATCGAGTTGGAGGGCAGGAAGGTCGCCTACCGCTCGATCAACGACAGTGAAGCCGACGGCATCGTCATCATCCACCAGGAACTCGCTTTGAGCCCATATCTGTCGATTGCCGAGAACATCTTCCTCGGCAACGAGAACCAGAAGAGGGGCGTCATCGACTGGAACAAAACCAACCGGGAAGCAGCGCTTCTCCTCGCACGGGTCGGGCTCAGTGAAAATCCGGCAACCAAAATCCTCGAGCTCGGCGTCGGTAAGCAACAGCTCGTTGAGATCGCCAAGGCGCTCTCGAAGCAGGTCAAGCTGCTTATCCTCGACGAACCGACCGCCGCGCTTAACGACGAGGACAGCGCGCACCTGCTTGGGCTGATCGAACAGCTGCGCAGTCAGGGCATCACCTGCATCATCATTTCGCACAAGCTCAAGGAGATTAAACGCATCGCCGATACCGTCACGGTGATTCGTGACGGTAAGACCATCGAGACCATCGATATGTCGGGGCCGGATGCCACTGAAGCGCGAATCATTCGATCAATGGTTGGTCGTGACCTCAGCAACCTCTTCCCACCACGGGACCCGCGGATCGGTGATGAGGTGCTGCGGGTCGAGGACTGGACGGTGTACCACCCTGTCGACACGACTCGGAAGGTCGTTGACGGTGCGTCGTTCACCGTCCGGGCCGGTGAGATCGTCGGCTTCGCCGGTCTCATGGGCGCCGGTCGTACTGAGCTGGCGATGAGCCTCTTTGGGCGGTCGTACGGCACCAACATTTCCGGAACCGTCTTCAAAGACGGCAAGGAGATCCAGATGCGCACCGTTGACGAAGCGATCCGTCACGGCTTCGCCTACGCCACCGAGGACCGCAAACGGTACGGACTCAACCTCATCGGTGACATCACCGTCAACGTGTCTGCGGCAGCGCTTGGCAAGCTCGCGAAACTGGGGGTGATTGACCGCAACCGGGAGTACAAGGTGGCCGATTCCTACCGGCAAAAGATGAACATCAAAGCGCCGAGCGTCTCATCCATCACCGGCAAGCTCTCGGGTGGAAACCAGCAGAAGGTCGTGCTGTCGAAGTGGATCTTCACCGGTCCGGACGTGCTCATCCTCGATGAGCCGACGAGGGGCATCGACGTCGGTGCCAAATACGAGATCTACGGCATCATCAACGAACTCGCCGCGCAGGGCAAGGCGGTCGTTGTGATCTCCTCTGAGCTGCCTGAGTTGCTCGGTATCGCCGACCGGATCTACGCCATTTCGGAGGGCAAGCTCACCGGGGAAGTGTCCCGCGAGGATGCATCCCAGGAAAAACTCATGCAGTACATGACCGCGGGAAAGGACTGACCCCGATGACCACAACGACGACTCCAGCGACCCCATCGGCGCCACCTCAGCGGCGGGTTCCCAAACTCTCGATCGACCTCCGCCAGTACGGCATCCTCGCCGCACTTGCGATCATCGTCGTGCTGTTCCAGATCCTGACGGACGGGCGGCTTCTGCTGCCAGGCAATGTCAACAACCTGATCCAGCAGAACGCATACGTCCTCATCCTCGCGATCGGTATGGTGATCGTCATCATCGCGGGGCACATCGACCTCTCCGTGGGCTCCGTCGTGGCGATGGTCGGTGCCGTTGCTGCCATCAGTATGAACTCGTGGGGACTGCCGTGGTGGGTTGCGGTGATCCTCGCGATCGGCGTCGGCGCTGCCGTCGGGGCGTGGCAGGGATTCTGGGTCGCATTCATCGGCATACCGGCGTTCATCGTCACGCTCGCCGGCATGCTCATCTTCCGTGGCCTCACTCTGGTGCTCCTGACGGGAGGCACGATCTCGGGCCTCCCGCGTGAGTACCTCGCAATCGGCGGTGGCTGGCTTCCCGGAATCCTCGGTGAAGTGGGCGGCCGCGATGTTCTGACCCTTGTCCTCGGCGTCCTGACTGCTGGCGCCCTGATCCTCCAGCAGCTGCGCAGTCGGGCCGCGCTCAAAAAGCTTGAGTTGCCGAGGGAGCCACTGCCATCCATGTGGGTGAAGACCGGCATCGCTGCCGTCGCGATCCTCTGGTTCGCGTGGCTACTCTCCGGCTACAGCGGAACCCCGATCATCCTGATCATCCTCGCCGTGCTGATCCTGCTGTACACCTTCGTCCTCAACCGCACGGTTTTCGGTCGCCACGTCTACGCAATGGGTGGCAACCTGTTCGCTGCGGTGATGAGCGGGGTGAAGACGAAGTGGGTCAACTTCTTCATTTTCGTCAACATGGGCGTGCTGGCCGGCCTCGCCGGGGTGGTCTCGACGGCACGCGCTGGCGGCGCAGTTGCGGCTGCTGGCCAGAACTACGAGCTCGACGCGATTGCAGCAGTGTTCATCGGCGGTGCTGCGGTGCAGGGCGGCGTTGGTACTGTGGTCGGGGCCGTTATCGGTGGCCTGGTCATGGGTGTGCTCAACATGGGTCTGTCGATCCTGTCGGTTGACACGGCATGGCAGCAGACCATCAAGGGCCTCGTTCTTCTGCTGGCCGTCGCGTTCGACATCTTTAACAAGCGACGGTCCGGCGGTAGCTGACGCCGCTGTGCTGCGATTGAGACCGAGGGGTGGTGAAGAGTGGTGAGCATCGCTCCGCCAACGCTCGGTACCCGTGGCGGAACGAGCAACGACCAGCTTCGGCGTTACAACCTGTCGATGGTTATGACGATGCTTCACCACGCCGGTGGGTGCTCGCGGGCTGAACTGACCAGGCGGACGGGGCTCAATCGTTCGACGATCGCCGCGCTCGTTGCCGAGCTCGGAGAGTTCGGCATGGTGTTCGAGGGCGAACCGGAGAGCGCCATCGGTCGGGTCGGCCGCCCGAGCCTGCAGGTGTTCCCCAACCCGGGAATTGCCGCCATCGCGGTGAACCCAGACATCGACGCCATCACCGTCGGACTTGTCGGTCTCGGTGGCGAGGTGATTCGTCGCATCCGTTTCGATACGACACGCATCCAGACCGTGCACGAGACGGTCAACGCCGTCAAGGCCATCGTCGACGGCATGCGCGGTGAGATCGACGAGAACTACCGCATCGCGGGGGTGGGCGTCGCTGTGCCTGGACTCGTCAACGCGTCAGACGGCCGGGTGCTCAGCGCACCGCACCTCGGCTGGCGCGATGCTGGAGTCGCGTCAGCGCTGCAGAAGGCGCTCGGCTATCCGGTGCACGCTGGCAACGATGCGAGCCTCGGCGCGATTGCCGAGAGCCTGTTCGGAGTCGCGCAGGGCGCCGATGACCTCGTCTACCTCAACGGAAGCGCGTCAGGCATCGGCGGGGGACTCATCATCGGTGGTGCACCGCTGCGCGGAACGAGCGGGTACGCCGGTGAACTCGGGCACACGCTCGTCAACAGTGCCGGCTCGCGCTGTCATTGCGGGCGCATCGGATGCCTCGAGACAGAGGTCAGCATGGCGCGCCTTCTCGCCGTGCTCGGCCTTCCGCGTGCTGACCAGGACGAACTCGATATAGCTCTCGGCCTTTCCCGCGACCCGGCTGTTCTCGCGGAGGTGCAGCGTCAGGTCGACCTTCTCTCGGAGGCGATCTCGAACTTCGTGAACATGTTCGACCCGGAAATGGTGATCCTCGGTGGCTTCCTCGGTTCGCTGCTCTCCGTCGGGCGCGAGCGGCTCGCGGACGCGGTGAGGATCCGGTCGATGTCCAGGATCGGCCACACCGTCCTTATCGAGCGTGCCAGCCTCGGGTCGAGGCTGCTTCTGGTCGGTGCCGCCGAGCTCGCGTTCGCCGGCCTGCTCGACGATCCCGCGGGTTTCGTGCGGGCGCGGCCCGGGACGCGGGCGCACCGCACCTGAGGCTGTGTGCCGCCGCCTGTCTGCGGCGAAGGCATCAGTTGCGGTCCAGCGCATCAGTTACGCGGGATGTTCTCGACCGGAAGTGATGCGCTCGCGGGGGTGGGCCTCGCTTAGGAGCCCCCGACGATCCCGCGGAAGAATGTCAGAGCGCGCTCGACATCGACGATGCCGCCGCCCTCGTGGCCGTTGAACTGCCAGAGCGACATCGAGCGTTCGCCGCCGTAAACGTTGTATGCGGCGTGCACCGTCGACGGTGGGCAGGTGGAGTCCATGAGGCTCGTTGAGAACAGCGCGGGTGCGCTCGCGCGCTTCGCGAAATTCACACCGTCGAAGTACGGGAGCACCCCGGCCACAGCGTCGGCCTTGTGGCGGTGGATCGCGAGATAGTCGCCGATCTCCTTGTACGGGTACGCGTCGGTGATCACGGTCGCCCGCGGGAAATCACAGAGGAACGGGACGCACGGCGCAACCCCCGCAAGCCCGGGTACGAGGCCGGCGACCGCGAGTGCGATTCCGCCGCCCTGGCTGATGCCGAAAACGGAAATGCGAGACGTATCGACGCTCTCGAGCTCACGCACCGTCTCAACCGCCCGAACAGCATCCGCGAACACGCGGCGGTAGTAGTAGGTCTCGCGGCTGTCGATGCCACGCGTCATCACCCCGGGGGCCTGCGGGCCTGTGCCATCGGGATCGGGAGTATCGCCGATGGACCAGCCGCTGCCCTGTCCGCGCGTGTCCATCTGGAAGTGGGCGAACCCCGATGACGCGAAGAACAGGTCTTCGAGGTGATGGCCCCGCCCGCCGCCGTAGCCGACGAACTGCACGATCGCAGGCAGCGGTCCTGTCGCTCCTCGTGGCATCCGCAGCCAGGCACGAACCGGCTCGCCATTCCAGCCCGAGAACGTCACGTCGAAAACGTCGATCGTCGTCAGGCCGGTTTCCACAGGTTCGATTCGAACAGCGGATGCTGCGGCGCGCGAGGTCTCGAGGGTGGCTGACCAAAACTCATCGAAGTCGTCCGGATGGACCTGGCTGCCGCGGTAATCGGGGAGTTCAGACGCG
>JAZQRG010000535.1:0-8330 GCA_045629445.1 Mycetocola sp.
CTGGTACCGCTCCGATCGACCGCATTTTGTTGAAGGCGGCTGCGGGGGCCGGCAAGTCTTTCGTGCTCCGGCGCCTCGTCGGCGACGCTCTCTCTCACCCGCGGTGTCTGCGGGTCGCGGTGGTCGCCTTCACCAACAAGCAGACACATCCGCTGGCTTTGGCTCTCGGGAAGGCGCTGGGGCGCGATCGTGTGTGTCTGCGCGTATCGAAAGCCGCCTTCGCCGACGTGCCCGACGAGGTCGAGACCTACGCGACCATCGCGGGGAGTGCGAGCGACATCCCCGACACCGCTTCCGTGGTCATTTCCACGGTGCACATGCTCGGTGCGCCTGGCGAAATCGGCCGGATGGAGACCGCCCTTGGCGGCAAGGCTACGAACGGCGAGAGCGTCTACGATGTGCTGTTCGTCGACGAAGCGTGGCAGATCCCGCACCACCTGTTCGACGGAGTGGCGAAGGCTGCACCCCTCTGGGTCGGCGTGGGGGATGTCGGCCAGCTGCCGCCGCTCGAGATCGGATCGAACCCGTGGCGCGGAGACGAGCGCTACAACCCGTACCGCGCGTGGCCGACCGACTACGAAGACGACGCCCGCACGTGGGCGGCGGAGTTGCCTGCCGTGTGGCGTCCAACGGCGAGCCAGTTGAGACTATGGCGGGCGTTTTACCCGGAGTGGGACGAGCTCAACTGCGTCGCGGGCCCCGGCGATCGGGTGGTTGCTCTGGAACGGATGCCGCAGCCGGCCGCCGACGTGTGGCACCAGGTCGCGACGGGAGAGCCGACGTTGCTCGAGATCGCGGGGCTGCCGCCCGCAGATGCTGCCGACGTCGACCTCCCTCTGCTGCTCGCCCTCGAGACGCTGCTCGATGCGCTGCTCGATGCGGGGTTCGCCCTGCGCGCGCGCCGGTTCGACGACGATGCGATGCCGGTCGACGCGGCGACTCTCGAAGGCGAGTATCGATCTGTAGCTTTGCGCGCGCGCACCGACGATCCGCTCATCGCGGTGCTCGCGACGCGCAACCAGCTCGTCGATGACGCGGCCGAGATGGTCGAACGTCTCCGGGCGAAGCACGACCTCGCCGACACCGACCTCGTGAGCTCGACGGTCGACTCCTACCAGGGCCAGACAAACGGCATCACCATCGCGATCCATCCGTTGACGGGTGCAGCAAAGCTCGACGAGTTCAACTCGGCCTTCGGCCGGCTCGCCGTCACCTGCACGCGCGCGACGCACGGGCTGCTCCTTGTATCGCGCCCGGGACTCGACACCCTTCTCCGCGAGGCGCCCGCGCGCCCTGGTACGCCGTTCGGCGAGCCGGGAAACCGCACACTTCCACGACAGACACACCAGCGCATCGTCGCCACGTTCGCCCGTGGCACACTCGACCTGACGTCCGCCGACGCCGAGCACCACGAAGGATCACCGCGTGTCTCACCTGAATGACCTCATCCGTCAGCTTGCGACGAAGGATGCCGCGCTTGCCCGCGACATCGAGAAGGAAGTGAAGGCGCTCGCCGACAGACGCGCGTTCGGCCTCAACTTCGAGCGGCACACGCCCGAGGCCG
Organism: Mycetocola sp.; assembly: GCA_045629445.1. Lineage (GTDB taxonomy): Bacteria > Actinomycetota > Actinomycetes > Actinomycetales > Microbacteriaceae > Mycetocola_A. Next base: position 1,565 of record JAZQRG010000535.1, read on the forward strand.
TCGACCTGCCCGGCCGGCGGCCGGTGAAGGGCTCGAAGGTGCGGATCCTGCCGCCGCGCGGTGAGACGCCGAAGAAGGAAAACGACCGCCTGTGGGAGGTCATCGCCCTCGATCCTGTGACCGACCCGCCCGTGGCGTCGATGAACGCGATGGACGGCTCGGGCGACATCAACCGCGCATCCATCGACGACCTGGTCGTTATAGCAGAGTTCAATGACCCCATCTATCCGGGGCTCGTCTCGACCGGGAAAGTCGAGCGCGGCGGGGATAAGCCGTATCACTCGGTGATCAACGCCGAGAATTATCACGCATTGCAAGCGCTCCTCTTCACCCATCGTGGGAAAGTTGACTGCATCTATATCGACCCGCCCTACAACACCGGCGCGAAGGACTGGAAGTACAACAACGACTACGTCGAGAGCGACGACCTTTACCGCCACTCCAAGTGGCTTGCCTTTATGGAGCGGCGACTGCTGCTCGCGAAGGAACTGCTGAACCCCGACGACTCCGTCCTCATCGTCACGATCCATGAGAAGGAATACTTGCGGCTCGGGCTGTTGCTGGAGCAGGTGTTTCCAGAGGCGCGTATCACGATGGTGACCAGTGCGATCACCGCGGCTGCCACTCGTGCGAGTACGTTTGGGAGATCCGCGGAGTATATTTATTTCGTGCAGACTGGGTCCAGTGCGCCGGCTGCTTTGGAACTTGGCGAAGAATGGAATGCCGCCAAGACAAAGAACAAGCTTGACCTTTACTGGAGTCGGTTAATTCGAACCGGCACAGGCACTGCGCGTACAGACAGCCCGCGGTTGTTTTACCCCATTTTCATAGCAGACGGTCCCGACGGCCCTTCTTTTGCGGGAGTGGGTGAACCTTACTTTGGTCCTTCTACCGAAGACTTCGTGCGCCCCGAGGGCGTCGAGGTGGTCTGGCCGAAACGAAGCGATGGATCAGACGGTCGATGGCAAGTCAGCCCGCCCGTCTTGCGCAAACTCATCTCCGAGGGCCACGCCCGGATCGGTCCTTGGCGCGGTTCAAATACGACAATTTACTACCTCAAGTCTGGAGAACGGCGAAAGGTGCTGGCGGGAGATTTTGAGGTGGTGGGCCATCGTTCCGACGGCTCGATTATCACTGATGGCTCGAGCTACCGGCCGCGGTTCGTGCCTACTGAAGTATGGCGTCTGACCAGCCACGACGCCGGAAACAGTGGCAGTCGCCTAATCGAGCGGCTAATTCCCGCTCGAAAGTTCCCGTTTCCAAAGTCCTTGTACGCAGTTGAAGATGCGCTCAGCTTCTTTATTGTGAACAAGCCAGACGCCTTGGTCGTGGATTTCTTCGCCGGATCTGGATCCACCACCCACGCGGTGATGCGGCTGAACCGGCAACACGGAGGTCGACGTCGATCCATATCGGTGACGAATAACGAGGTCTCCGCGGACGAACAGGTTGTTCTCCGCAAACGCGGGCTTCGCCCCGGGGACCTCGAATGGGAGTCGCGCGGGATCTGCGACTACATCACCAAGCCGCGGATTGCGGCGGCTATCACGGGCAGAACCCCGGGCGGCGAGCCGATCAAGGGTGACTACAAGTTCACCGACGAGTTCCCTATGGCTGCTGGGTTCGTGGAGAATGTCGAGTTCTTTACGCTGACATATGAATCGCCGCTGCGAGTCGAGGCGAACTACGCGTTCAGTCGGATCGCTCCGCTTCTGTGGCTTCGCGCGGGTTCGCAGGGACGCCGCATCAACGAGCTTCCCGGGGGGTGGGACGTCGCTGAGGCCTACGGCGTCATTAGCGACCTTGACTACTCCGGAGAGTTCGCGCGGGCGATTACGACCGCGCCCGGGGCATCCGTCGCCTTCATCATCACCGACGAAGACCGCCTCTTCGAGGCGCTCGTGCGTGAGCTGCCTGACCACGTCGAGCCCGTGAGACTTTACGAGGCATACCTCAGAACCTTCGAGATCGAGGCGCGAAGGGCGGCCGAGCGATGAAATTTACCCTCAAGGACTATCAGGCCGAGGCCGTCGAGAAGATGCTGCTCAACCTCGAGCAGGCGCGCAGCATCTACCGGCGCGACGGCAACGAGGTCGCGTTCAGCCTCACGGCCGCCACCGGCGCGGGCAAGACAGTCATGGCGGCCGCGGCGATCGAGGCACTCTTCTACGGCAGCGACACGTTCGAGTTCGACGCCGACCCCGGCGCCATCGTCATCTGGTTCTCCGACAGCCCGGCACTCAACGAACAGAGCCGTACACGATTGATGCAGGCATCGGAGAAGCTCGTGTCTGGCGACCTTGTCACGATCCGTCCGCCGTTCTCGGTACCCGCGCTGGAGTCGGGCAAGGTGTACTTCCTCAACACCCAGCGATTGTCGAAGAACTCACTCCTCACGCGCGGCTATGTGCCGACGGCCGACGAGATCATCGATCACGTTGGGCCGCCAGATGACCTCGCGTGGAACATCTGGGAGACGATCGGCAACACGATCGCGGACGACGAAAAGACCGTTTACCTCGTGCTGGACGAGGCACACCGTGGTTTCGACGCCAAGACGTCGAGCGACCGCAAGACCATCGTGCAACGCCTCATCAACGGGGAGGCGTCGCAGCCGCCGATTCCCATCGTGTTGGGGATCTCGGCGACGATCGACCGGTTCGCGCAGGCAATGAACGAGGCGCAAGCGGCTGACAAGCGGCGCACGCTCGAGCAGGTCGCCGTGCACCCGTGGCAGGTGCAGGAGTCGGGTCTCGTGAAGGACACCGTCATGCTCGACATCCCCGACGAAGCCGGCAACTTCGACTCTGTGCTCGTCCGGCGCGCGGCTCGCAAGCTCAAGGAGACGACCGAGCGTTGGCGCGCGTACTCAGTTCACCAAGGGCTCGCCGACATCGTGGAGCCCTTGCTCGTGCTGCAGGTGCCAAACACTCCCGAGGGTGACGACGTCGGCGTCGCGCTCGACACGATCGCAGATGAGCTGGGCGGCATCCCAGCATCCGCTGTTCGACACGTGCTCGGCGAGCACAAAGTGCAGTCGTTCGGACGCTGGGACATCGAGCACATCGAACCGCAACGCGTGCAGGAGACACCGCACGTGCGGGTGCTTATTGCGAAGGACGGCATCTCCACAGGTTGGGACTGCCCCCGCGCCGAAGTGCTTGTCTCGTTCCGGCCGGCGAAGGACCATACCCACATCACGCAGCTCCTCGGACGGATGGTGCGCAGCCCGCTCGCACGCCGCGTGCCAGGTGACGAGCGACTCAACGCTGTCGATTGCATCCTGCCGTTCTTCGACCGCACGACCGCCGGCAAGATCGTCAAGCACATGACGGGGCAGATCGCGGAGGTTCCGGGCGGTTCGGGCCGCAAGGTGCTGCTCGATCCGCGCGAACTGATGCCGAACCCGCACGTGCCAGATGAGGTGTGGAACGTGTGGGATACGCTTCCGACGCTCAGCGTGCCGGTTAAGGGTGCGCGGCCTGTGAAGCGGCTCGTGTCGCTGGCTCAGGCGCTCTCCAGTGACGGGCTGCGACGCGGGGCCCTGCGCGAAGCATCCGCTCGACTGCACGCGGTGCTGGATGGTTTCGCCAACGAGTACCCCGGAGAGGTCGAAAAGGCACGTCAGGAGGTGCGTGACGTGCACGGGCAGACTCTCGTCGGCACAACGGGGCGCACAGGCGTCTCCTACCGGCAGTTCACAGAGCGCGCCGATGCGCGTGCGATCCGCGTGGCTTTCGAGGACGCGAAGCGGGCGTTCGGTGCCGACGTAGCCCAGTCGTACGTGGATCACCTCGTCGGGTCGATCGACGACGAGTGGGACGACCAAGCACTGACGGACGCGTATGTGACGACTTCGGCGCTCGGCTACATTCCCGAGCTGCGGAAGCGGACCGATGCGGTCTCGGAGGAGCTGGCGAAGGGGTGGTTCGCCGAGTATGGCGACGCCATCGCGCAACTCAGCGACGAACGTCAAGACCTCTATATGGAGATCTGGACGCTCGCGACTGTGCCGCAGCCCGGCAAGCTTCGTCGACCTCGCGTGCGACTCGAGGACTGGAAGGTCGTCGACGCGAACGAGCAAATCGCCATGGCGCCGCTCGTAAGTCGGCACTTGATGTCAGACGCCGACGGCTTCTTCCCGGTGGGAACGCTCAACGCATGGGAGGACTCGGTCGTCCGCGCGGAGCTGGAGCGAGACAACTGCATCGGGTGGTACCGCAACCCTGCTCGCGCATCGGTCGACGCGCTCGGCATCACCTACCGCGACGCATTCGGCAACTGGCGCTCGATGCACCCCGACTTCATCTTCTTCCACGAGATCAACGGGGAGGTCAAGGCCTCAATCATCGACCCGCACGGTCATCACCTCGAGGATGCACTGGTGAAGCTGAAGGGGCTGGCAGAGTTCGCTCGCGACTATGGCGAGCACTTCCACCGGATCGAGGCGATCGCCAACGGTTCGAGCGGTCCGGCCCTGAAGTCGTTGGACCTCAAGAACCCTGTCCTGCAGCGAGCGATTCTCGAGGGGACGGGGCGCGTGGTCGACTTCTATGACGGCGAGTTCGCTATCGAGTACAGTTCCGCGGTTGGGAGCTGAAGGCGTGACGCATGAAGACTGATGTAACCACTCCTCAGGGAATCTTCGGGATGCCGCAGCACCTCACAGTGCCGCTGTACCAGCGTCCGTATGTCTGGAACGAAGACGAGCAGTGGGGTCCGTTGTGGGCGGATATTCGGCGCATCGCGGAGCATCGCCTGGGGAGCACGGGAACGCTCGCGACCCACTTCCTCGGCGCTGTGGTGACTCAGCAAGCGGATGCACAGCCGGTGGGTGTGCAGGAGTTCCTGATCGTCGATGGTCAGCAGCGGTTGACCACGCTCCAGGTCGTGCTGGATGCAACTGCCGCGGCATTCACCGCCAGGGAGCTCGCTGCGCTCACCGGACAGCTCGAGTTTCTGACCCACAACAGTGCGATGTTCCTAGGCGCCGATAAGCCCGGGTTAAAGCTCCGCCACACGAACCGTGACCGCGTTGCCTTCCAGGAGGTGATGCAGGCGGATCCGCCCATCAACTACGTAGCGCTCGCGCACCGAGACTCGCTCATCGTAAAAGCGCACGAGTTCTTCTACGGACGTGTTGCGAAGTGGCTCGATGAAGGACCGGAGCCGGCGCCGGTGCGCGCCGATGCGCTCTCGGTGGCGCTCCAGAACGCACTCGAATTGGTAGTCATCCAGCTCAACGCGAGTGAGGACTCTCAGGAGATCTTCGAGACGCTGAACGCACGCGGCACGCCTCTCACCGCGGCGGATCTCATCAAGAACTTCGTTTTCCAGCGACTCAAGCTGGAAGGGGAGGATGAGGAGCGCGCGTATCGAGAACTCTGGCCGTTCGAGGCAAAGTTCTGGGAGACGGAGATCAGCGTCGGTCGCTACGCCACAACGCGCAGCGCTGTATTCCTGAGCCAGTGGCTCGTGTCACGGGTCGGCAAGGAGATCAGCCCCCGCTCGACCTTCACGCGCTTCAAGTTCTTCGTCGAGCACGAGACCCCGCTTTCGATGGTCGAGTTGCTTCAGTTGATCAGCGAGCAGGCAAAGACCTATCAGGACCTCACCGAGCACGCCGCGGATGCACACGCCAACCTCAGCCGCGTTGAACTTCACATGTATCGGATGGGCGTTGCTCAGGTCGAAATCACCAAGCCGATTGTGCTCTGGTTGACCGAGCCGGGCGCCGGCTACTCACAGCCGGTCGTTGATCGGGTCATCGGCATGGTGGAGAGCTGGATCGTCCGGCGCCGGCTTCTCCGTCTCCAGAGCAGCGACCTCGGCCGCATCGCTGCCGACCTGGTTTCGGCGGGGCGAGGAGCTGCCGAGCCCGAGCTCACTGGCGTTGTTGAGAGGTTCCTGACCGGACAGCAGTACGCGAGCACATACTGGCCGGGAGATGCAGAGACCATCTCCGTGCTCGCGACCGAGCACTTCTACCGACGCTTCTCGCAACCCATGCAGCGACTCCTCTTGCAAGCTGCCGAGGACTGGTACCGCGGGTACGCGTCGTCCAGTCCGTCGAAGACCGGCATCCGAGTCTCCCGCGACAAGCAACAGGTCGAGCACCTCCTGCCCCGCGGCTGGCGCTCCAATTGGCCGGTCGATAGCGCGGCCGACGAAGCGGACCGCGATGATCACGTGCACCGTCTTGGAAACCTCACACTCCTCACGGGATCGCTCAACGCATCGGTGTCGAACAGCGCCTGGCTCGGCGAGAAGGGCAAGCGAGCCGCCGTCGATCGTCACGACGTGTTCCTCATGAACCGCACGATCGTGGCCCGGTCGGCCCACGGCTGGGATGAGTCGATGATCGACGAACGCACCGCCGAGCTCACCCGGGCCTTTCTCGAGACCTGGCCTGTTCCCACCGGGCACGAAGGCAAGGTCGTCGATCGCTCGTCGCGGCTGTCGAAGGCTACAGCGAGCTACGCACACCTGATCGCGGCGGGGCTTCTCGACGTAGGCGCGACTCTCGTGTGCACGGATGAACGCTGGCCTGATGCACGATGCGAGGTGCTTGCCGGCGGGCAGGTCCTGTACCAGGGCAAGAGATACGCCTCGCCCGCGGCAGCCGCTCGGGATGTGCGAGATGGGAAGAGCGGCAATGCGTGGTTCTTCTGGCGGGTCGAGAACGGACCGTGGTTGAACACGCTGCGCGATCGGTTGCTCGATGGTGGGAATAATGCGGCTGCGGATTCCGCGCCGGAGGACATCG
>JAZQRG010000536.1:0-3803 GCA_045629445.1 Mycetocola sp.
GGGTTTGACGGTGTCCGCTGGATTCGTCCACGACATGGGGGAAGGCGCGCGCCACTCTGTGGATGTCTCGGGTGGCGCGATCGCGGCTGCGGAGGAACGGGTGCATTCCGCGGCGGCCGGGCTACGGTCGCTCACGTTTACTCCTTCGCCGGCCAAGGACAAGTGCACGCGCTGCGATGTCCGACTTCTCTGCAAGGATTCGGCATCGTGAGCGAACCACTTTGGACCGATGTTCTTTCCGCATGGTCATCCCTGGCGTCAGCCATCGTCGGCCTCGCAGCTCTCGCCGCCGTCATCGTAGTCGGCGTGCAGATCCGCCTTCAGCGGACGCAGCTCCACCGCGACCTGGAGAACATGTACGTGGCCCGCTACTGGGCCATCATGGATCAACTCGCCGAGTCGGAACTTCTGCCACCGGAGGAAGGGTTGAAGCGTCGCACTCTCGCAATCCGTTCCTACTTGCGACTCAGCGAGGACGAGTGCGATCTTCGCGCTGCAAATCGGGTGACGGACGATACCTGGTGGGAATGGCTCGACGGTATGCGCACGCAGCTCGCCGGACCGGGCTTTCGCGAAGAACTCGAAGCGGCTCCCTCGGATCAGTTTGTGAACCTGCGGAAGCTGATCATCAGTGACCTTGATTTTGAGCCCTCACAGTCGAGCGTCCGACAGCGCCGGCGGGTGGGTTTATAGATGGCACGCATGATTCCGGCGACGATTGCCGAAGACGCAGCACCGGGCGAGCGGGTCGCGTTCGCCGCACTCCGAGATGCTCGGGGCACCCAGGACTGGACTGTCTTCCACTCGCTCGCGATTGGAAGACATGTTTCACAGCGAGAGGGTGAGGCCGACTTCGTGGTGCTGGCACCGGGGCTCGGCATCCTTGTGATCGAGGTCAAGTCCCACCTCCGCGTCCAAACAGATGGGGCGGCCCGGTGGAAGCTCGGTAATGATGAATGGACTGATCGGTCACCCTTCGTCCAGGCCAGCGGCCAATTCCACAGCATCCTTCATTTCCTTAGCCAGCGCGCACTCGAGCCCGTCGCCTATCCGGTGGGGTATGCGGTGTGGTTTACGGCAATCGCGAAGCAGAACATCCCGCCCGCAATCGGCTGGCAAGAATGGGCCGTGCTCGATGCGAACGACCTCAACCAGCCTGCAAGTACTGTGCGGCGAGTGCTCGCAGCGGTGGATAAGGACACATCAGCGAAGAGCAGGGGATACGGTCACGTGGCAGGCGAGCCGACTGCAGCGCGTATCGACAGGCTCCGGGAAGCTCTCTCTCCGACCTTCACCGCTGAGATCAAGCCCGCCGAGGTCCGGCGGCGGCGCGAGCAGGAGCTCGCGCCGTTTACGGCAGATCAAGTCCGGACGCTCGATCTCATCAGCCGAGTTCCCCGGGTGCTGGTCGAGGGACCGGCCGGCACCGGTAAGACCTACATCGCCGCGGAGGCTGCACGACGACACGCCAGCGCCGGTGAGCGGGTACTTGTGGTCATGTTCAACCGCCTCCTCGAAGGTCACCTGCGATCGGTGCTGGCCGACGCGAACGGAGTCACGGCCACGCGTCTCCACGCAGAGATGGAGCGTGTCGGTGAGGTGACCTCGCCGGCGAGCGGGAATGCAGACTGGTACAACACCGAACTTCCGCTCGCCGCACTCGAGAAGGCGACGGAGTCTGGCTTCAACCCACCGTATGACTACCTCATCGTCGACGAAGCACAGGACATCGCGTCGGACCTCAACCTCGATTTTCTGGACGCGATGCTCGTCGGAGGCCTCAGCAGTGGCCGAATGCTCCTTCTCGGCGACTTCTCGAACCAGAACATCTTCCGAAGCGGCATCGACGACGGGCGCGAGACGATCGAGCGCCGCATGCCGGGCATCGTGCCGATCGATCTCGACACCAACTGTCGGAACCGACGTGAAATCGGCGAGTGGGCGGAACGTGCCAGCGACAGATCAGGCATCTGCAAGGAGTTTCGTCGGGATGCGGTGACCGGGGACGCCGTCGAGGTTCGACTGTTCTCGTCGAAGGCTGAGGAAGTGAAGATGCTTGATGACGCCGTCCGTGAACTACGCGCCGAGGGATATGGGCCAAAGGATGTCGTGATCCTCGCCCCGTACAGAGACTCTGCCGCGCAACGGGCGACCGACCAGAAGATCTCGGTGTCAACGCTTGGATCCGGCATCCGCGACACCTCGTACATCCGCTGGGGGACAATCCACGAGTTCAAGGGGATGGAAGCGCCAGCGGTCATCCTGACCGACATCTCAGGCACGAGCGCGCGTCTGCCCGACTTGATATATGCCGGAGCCACGCGCGCGCAGGACCGACTCGTTGTGCTCACTTCGCTCGAACACCTCGCCACGATCTAGCACCATCACGAGCCAGAATGGATGGATGAGCGACCTGCTGCCGATTTTCAACGACGATGGCACCGACGCGGAGCCGACCGGCATTCGTCCTCTCCCGATGACGGGCGAGCAGAGGTCCGAGATCCGAGAGCTCTTCGCGGCGCTCGACGTCGCTACCGCCGCGCGCCAGTTTCAGGTCACGGCCGAACTCACGGGGGTACAAATCACCTCGGTTGGTGAGTTGAACGCAGTGACGGCACAGCGACTGATCGGCGCGCTCAAGCGCCGTGTTCAGTCGTCGGGGCGGGTAAAGACCGGGAACTCGTGGGACGACCGCGAAGAAGACACGTGGATTGACAGGCTGTAGGTCCGTATCGACCACGGGCACAGAATCGTAATTGAAGTCATGCCGCGCTACGCTGCCCTCGCCGATCGTTGGGCGGTCCTTCTCGTTCTTGGCGAGTTCGACCGGCTCGGGCGACACACGTTCCTTCACAAGTACAGTTCGCGCCGTCATTGACGTCGAATGAGTTCAGCGGAGGCGGACGGCGCCGCCGACCGGCTTGCTGAGCTTGGGTTCACGATCACCGGTGCCATGTGATGAGAAGTCGTGACGAAGAACTCGCATCCGTACGGGTTCGGCCACCTGTGGCACGATCTAGCCATGCCCGGCTCACTGCACGCCTATGTGGTTAACGGAACGCGCCTCAGAGTGGACGTGGTCTCGGACCAGGGAGCGACGCTTTCCCTGAGCGGTGATCTCACCGACACGGAGCCGATTGTGGAGAGCGGCGGAGTCCTCGATGGGAATCGCGCACTCCGCAGCAATATGTGGGCCTATGCGAAGACGTGGTATGCCGCGCGCACCACGTCGAATGCTGACGCTCTGAGCCTGGTCGATCCAGCTGAGCAGAGAGCCGCGTTGAAGCTGATCGAGGGTGCGAAGCGGGCTGCGCAGAAGCAAGCCGAGGGTTACGCGAAGACCGCGCAATGGATTGCAGATGTGGCAGACGACGTCTCGCTGCTGCAGGTCGAGCACGGATGGTGCTCGTCCTGCTTCCATAAGACGGAGCACCGGAAGTCGAACCGCCCGGCAGGTCAACTGCCAGTGTTCGTGTGTCAGGGATGCGGGTCGCCGACGCTGCCGTGTGTGGCCGTCGGATGCACCAATATGGCTGTGCGCTACCGCGGTGCAATCCGTGTGCCTCAGTTCTGCGCCGAACATCGCCGCGATATCCCAGGCTTCGAGAAGTCGCAGGGAACCATCGGCGAACTTCACGACTACGAGGAGTTCCTCAAGTTCGACAAGCCCGATCTTGACAAAGCATCCAAGCTCGCCGCCGGCGGCGCCCTGGCAGTGGGAGTTGCCATCCCGCTTGCCCTTCTCGCCGCGCCCGCCGTTGGTGGCGCGATCGGGTCCTTGGGCGTCTTTGGGGGCTTCTCCG
>JAZQRG010000537.1:0-2428 GCA_045629445.1 Mycetocola sp.
CATTAACGGTCCTCTCCTACACCCAGGAACGGCCGGCGGACCACACGAGGTGGCCCGCCGGCGCGGTGGTCATTCTGTGATTAGGGTCACTTGCTGGTCGGCAGCCCGAGGTCTTCGAGAGTGTCGAGTGCTGTTGTCCGTGCGGTTGCAAAGATGTCAGCGACCGTCGCGGAACCTCCGACAACGTTCGACGCCGTCTCGTTCATCTTGGTGAGCGAGGCGAAGCCCGGTGCGTAGACGAAGTCCGGGTTCAGATTGGCGGATGCCGTCGCCAGTTCAGCGAGGACGTCCTGGCCACCGAACTGACGCAGCATCTTCTCGCTTGTCTCCGGTGTTCCGTTTGCAGCGATGACGAGGCCCTGGGAGGCGAGGTCGTCGGTCTGGGTGTTGAACCAGGCGTTGAACTCCATCGCCTCAGCCGGGTACTCGCAACCCTTCATGACGGCGACGCCTGAGCCACCGTCGGGTCCGGTGACCGCACCAGCGCCGAAGTCGGGCAGCTGCGCAACGCGCCACTGGCCCTCAGCTTCGGTTCCGTCGAGCGAGTCGAGGAGGAATCCTGCTTCCCACGCTGCTCCGACGTGGCCGATGAGGGTTCCGTCGTTCATGGCCTGCGTGAAGCCTTCACCCCAGCGCTCGGTCACGAGGGTCTGCTTGTTGTCGATGAGGCCCTGCCAGAACGCGGCAACCTTCTGGCTTCCCGGGCCTTCCGAGTCGACGGTCCAGCCATCGTCGGTCGAACCGAACCAGACATCGCCGGCGGCAGCGGACTGAGCCGAGAGCCAGGAGAGTGCTTCGTCCGGCGTGAATGCTGCCGCGAACTTGCCCGCCGTTGCCGCTGTTGCGGCGTGAGTGGCCAGTTCTTCCAGCGTTGCGGGCGCGGAAAGACCGAGCTCATCGAACGCGGTCTTGTTGTAGTAGTACACGAGGGGGCCGGTGTCTTGCGGGAGCCCGACGACCGCGTCTCCGACGGTCATCATCGCGTATGCGCCTTCTGAGAAGTCGTCGGCGTACTTGGTCGCTTCGTCGGCGACGTCAGCGACGAGTCCCTTGACGAACATCTGCGGCACTTCCGAGTAGCCGAGCTGCGCGAGGCAGCTGACGTTGCCTGCCTTCACGTCGGTCTCGAGCTTCAGGATCATGTCGGTGGCAGCGCCATCGAACTTCGTTGCCTTGACCTGGATGTCCGGGTTTTCTTCGTTCCACCTGTCGACGATCTCGTTGACCGGTGTCATGCCCTCGCCATCGGGAAGGCGGTGAAGGTATTCGATCTCGACGGGCCCATCCGAGCCGGTCGAGGTGCCTGAACCTCCGGTGCTGCAGGCCGCAAGCCCGAAGGCGGAAATCGCCGCCACAGCCGTTACGGCCGTGAAACGCGCGAAGCGGGTCCTTGGTGTCATCTGTCGCTCCTCTTTGAGAGATACCGTCCCGGCTGACGGGGCGGATCCGATGTCGGCCCAAGGAGTCGTATGTCGCCTCGCTGCCGAACTGTGAATGTTTGCGCTAACACTATCGCGAACTCAGGCAAACTCAAACAGGACCGACTGGCAGTTGGGTGTGAAAGATAGCGCAATCAATTGGTGGGATGAATCGACTTATACACGGGGTCCTTCGGCCATCCGGCGCGACCCACCAGCCGAACCAGATGCCGACGAGCAGACTGACGGAGCCGCAAACCACGCTCTCAGCGGCCGATGCTCGCACCCGTCACGGCGTATGGCGCGAGATCGCGTGCGCTTTCCGTCGCTGCCTTCCGCCGCGAGCGTGGCAATGAGACCGTGCGTCAGGCGCCGACGTAGGCCGCGAGATGTTCGCCGGTGAGGGTCGAGCGGCCGGCGACAAGGTCCATCGGCGTACCCTCGAACACGATCCGTCCGCCGTCATGCCCCGCGCCAGGACCCAGATCGATGATCCAGTCTGCGTGCGCCATCACGGCCTGGTGGTGCTCGACGACGATGACGCTCTTGCCCGAGTCGACGAGCCGGTCGAGCAAGCCGAGCAGGTTCTCGACATCGGCGAGGTGCAATCCGGTTGTGGGCTCGTCGAGCACGTAGATCCCGCCCTTCTCGCCCATCTGGGTCGCCAGCTTGAGTCGCTGGCGCTCGCCGCCCGACAGAGTGGTGAGCGGCTGGCCAAGACTGAGGTAGCCGAGGCCAACGTCGGACAGTCGCTCGAGAATGACATGCGCGGCCGGTGTCCTGGCATCTCCCGATCCGAAGAACTCCTCCGCCTCGAGCACGCTCATCGCGAGTACCTCGCTGATGTCTCGCCCGCCCAGTTTGTATTCAAGAACGGATGCCATGAATCGCTTTCCCTCGCAGACCTCGCAGGGTGATTCGACGGTCGCCATCATGCCGAGGTCGGTATAGATGACCCCAGCGCCGTTGCAGTTGGGGCACGCACCCTCCGAGTTCGAACTGAAGAGCGC
>JAZQRG010000538.1:0-3933 GCA_045629445.1 Mycetocola sp.
GCCGCGCCGCCCTCCCCGCGCATGTCGCGGCTCCCAAATTGATCACCGACAGCTAAGAATTGATGCGACTGGACGCCATCTCCCCCACAGCACGACGAGCGGGTGACCGCTTCCTACCGGAGTTCGCTGTGGAGCTCACCGCACCCACAAGTTGAACCGGAACGCGATTAGACGTTGAAGCGGAACTCCACCACGTCGCCATCGGCCATGACGTAGTCCTTGCCCTCCATGCGGGCCTTGCCCTTGGCGCGAGCCTCGGCAACCGAACCCGTGGCGACGAGATCGTCGAACGAGATGACCTCGGCCTTGATGAATCCGCGCTCGAAGTCGGTGTGGATGACACCGGCGGCCTGAGGTGCCTTCGCGCCCTTCGGAATGGTCCAGGCACGAGACTCTTTCGGACCGGCCGTGAGGTACGTCTGCAGCCCGAGGGTGTCGAAACCGACCCGCGCGAGCTGATCAAGACCCGACTCGGTCTGGCCGGTCGACGCGAGCAGTTCGGCGGCGTCTTCAGGGTCGAGGTCGATGAGTTCAGACTCGAGCTTCGCGTCGAGGAAGATCGCCTTCGCCGGTGCGACAAGCGCGGCAAGTTCATCGAGCTTGGCCTGGTCCTGCAGCACAGCCTCGTCGACGTTGAACACATAGATGAACGGCTTCGAGGTGAGCAGTCCGAGTTCCTTGATCGGCTCGAGGTCGAGACCTGAGCTTGACAGCGGCTTGCCGGTGTCGAGGTACTCCTTGGCGGCCTTCGCGGTAGTGAGAACGATCGGGTCGAGCTTCTTGCCCTTGACCTCCTTCTCGAACCGTGACTGCGCCTTTTCGAGCGTCTCGAGGTCGGCGAGGATGAGCTCGGTGTTGATGGTCTCCATGTCACCGGCGGGGTTCACCGCACCGTCGACGTGCACCACGTCTTCATCGGAGAACGCGCGAATAACCTGCGCGATGGCATCCGCTTCTCGGATGTTGGCGAGGAACTTGTTGCCGAGCCCCTCCCCCTCGCTCGCGCCGCGAACGATGCCGGCGATGTCGACGAACGACACAGCGGCGGGCAGGATGCGCTCGCTGCCGAAGATCTCAGCGAGTACGTTGAGTCGCGAATCCGGCAGGTTCACCACGCCGACGTTCGGTTCGATCGTCGCAAACGGGTAGTTTGCCGCGAGAACCGCGTTCTTGGTGAGAGCGTTGAAAAGGGTTGACTTGCCGACGTTAGGGAGACCGACGATACCGATAGTTAGAGCCACGAGGGTCTATCGTACCGGGCCAGCCTCCGAAGCTCCTGCGTCGATACCGGCGGCCTGACCCCTGGTGGGGTGAATCGTGCGCGCGGGGCGACTCGTCAACCAGACCCCGCCGATGACCAGGGCGCCACCGAGCACCTGCACGAGCGTGATCGGCGTGCCCATCGCGAGAGCCATCAGCGCCGTGAATACGGGCATGAGGTTGAGGTAGATGCCCGCCCGGCCGGCACCGATCTTCTTGACCGAGATGTTCCACAGCATGAGGCTCAGCACCGACGGAAACACGCCGATGTAGAGAACACCCCACCAGCCGGCAGTGTCAAGGGTGATCGGCCCGCCTGCGGTCAGCGCAATCGGGGCGAGGGCGACGGCCGCGATCATCGACTGGAGAGCAGCGGATGTCACGGGTGCGGTTCTCAGCGTCCGCCCGAGGATCGTATAGGCGGTCCAGACCGCGACGGCACCGAGCATGTACAGCCCACCGACGTTGTATTCGGTCGTGAAGACCTCAAGCAGCTTGCCGTGGGTGAGAATCAGGAGAACGCCGAGCAACGAGGTGACCAGTCCCAGGATGCTGGTGGCACGCATCCGTTCGCGAATGAGTATCGCGGCGACAATCGCGATGAGCACCGGGTTGGTTGCCCCGACGAGGGCCGCGTTGAGGGCGGTGGTGTGTGCGAGTGCTTCGTAGCTGAACAGGCAGAACGCGACGAGGCCGAGTGCGGCCTGTAGCAGGTGCATCGGCCACTCGCGAAGTGCGGCGCGCCAGTTTGGCTTTTCGAGGAGCATGGCGAAGACGACGAGCAGTGGAGCGGCGATCGCCCAGCGGATCGCGGTGAGCTGCAGCGGACTGATGCCGCCGGCGAGCAGGTTGCCGACGACGTAGTTGCCTGACCAGAACAGGTTTGCCAGCACGAGGAAGAGATACACGCGCCAGGATGACATTGCTCGATCGTATCGGCATCCGGCGCGCGCCCGACCGACGGTGTCTGTGGCCGCTGTCACACTGAAAACATGGATCCTCTCGCAACACTTTTGCTCGGCGTTGTTCTCGGCGCGCTCGTCGGTACGCTCGCGACGCTCGTGCTCGTGCGGCGACGCCAGCCAGGGGCAGCGGTCGACCCGGTGACCGCGGCACGGCACGAGTCCGAGCTCGGCCGGGTGCGGGCCTCTGAGGCCGAACGGCACGCCCAGCTCGCCGAGTTGCTTGCCCGTGCCGAGACACGCGCTACCGCCCTCCAGGAGCGCATCGATGCGCAGCGTGACCAGTACCAGGATCTCGTTGAGCGGCACCGCCGCGAGCGCGAAGAGGATGCCGAGCGGGCACGCACCGAGAGCCGCGTGTTGCAGGCGCTCGCTCCGGTTCGCGAGAGCCTGCAGGAGATGCAGCAGAAGGTCACCGAGCTCGAGTCGCAGCGCAACAGGCAGCACGGCGAGCTCGCGCAGCAGTTGCGCAGCGCGACCGAGTCCGAAGAGCGGCTGCGGTCGACGGCCGAGTCGCTCGCCGCAGCACTCAACAACAACTCGACGCGCGGCGTGTGGGGCGAGACCCAGCTGCGCAGCGTGGTTGAGGCAGCGGGCCTTCTGGAACGGGTGGATTTCGACGTGCAGTCGAGCATCACCTCCGACAGCGGTGCTGGCCGACCAGACATGGTGGTCTACCTCCCCGGTGGCAAAAGCATCGCTGTGGATGCCAAGGTGCCGTTCAGTTCATATATTGAGGCGAGCGCGATCCCGCTGACGGCATCCGAACCGGAACTCGCACGCCGCGCGACCCTGATGAAGGCGCACGTGAAGGCGGTGCGTGACCACATCGTCACGCTCGGAAGCAAGACCTACTGGAACGGCCTCGACGCCAGCCCGGAGATGGTGATCGCGTTCATCCCGAGCGAATCTCTCGTGTCGAGTGCGCTCGAAGCCGACCCGACCATCATGGAGTTTGCGTTCAGCAAGCGCGTGGCGCTCTCCTCCCCCGTGACGCTGTGGTCGGTGCTCAAGACTGTTGCGTTCAGCTGGCAACAGGATGTCGTGTCACAAGAAGCAAAGACACTGTTCGATCTCAGCCGCGAACTCTACGGCCGGCTCGCGACCATGGCCGGTCACATCGACAAGCTGGGGCGCTCGGTGAAGGCAACGGTGAACGACTACAACCGGTTCGTCGGCTCCCTTGAGCGCCAGGTGCTTCCTTCTGCCCGGAAACTGAATGTGCTCGATGAATCGAAGACCATCCCTCCGCTGGCTGAGGTGGAGGACGCGGCCCGTGAGCTCAGCGCCTTCGAGTTGCTCGGCGAGCTGGAGCAGGGCAGGGTGACGCAAGACATCCGTGACCGTGCCGCCGAGCTGCCGCTCACGGAGGCGCCCGACCGCTCGTAGGCCGGCGGCGCATGCAGGCCCGCGCCACCTGTGGGCCGCACCGCGCTGAGGCCGCACCGCGCTGGGCCCACGCCATCAGTGGGCCGCACCGCCCTGGGCCTGCTTCACCAGTGGGCCGCACCGCGCTCATCGTCTCGCCCCGCGGCATCCGTTCGTGTGTCACAGAATGCGGTTAAACCCGCGGGATAACCGCATTCCGTGTCATACGAAGAGAGTTTTTACTCCTCGAGCCACTTCGCGGCCAGGTGGTCAGCCTCAATCCGGCGGATCGTTCCCGACTTGGAACGAAGCACCACGCTGTGGGTGCGAATGATTTTGCCCA
>JAZQRG010000539.1:0-9263 GCA_045629445.1 Mycetocola sp.
CGCGGGAGACCCGGCATGAGCGACGTCGCGGTGATCGGCATCGGGGCGACGGAGTTCACCCGTCGCAGCGGGGTCTCGGTGGCGTCGTTGGTCGCCACCTCCGCGGCTCGCGCGCTCGCTGACGCAGGTCTGACGGCGCGCGACATCGACGGCTTCGTGCCGGTGGGGGGTGGCGTCTTCGCCGAGGACCTCATCGCCGGTCTCGGCCTGGCTGACGACATCGTCGACGCCCTTCCTCCGCCGGGCGGAAACTCTGCCCTGACGGGCCTCGAGCTCGCGCGCAACCTGTTGCGCAGTGGGGCCGCGACGACAGTGCTGGTGGTCTTCGGACGCAACGGGTCGTCAGCGGTCCGCATCGCGAACCGCGTCACGACGCTGCCAGGGCAGGCGCTGCGTGAGCAGCTCGAGCGCACGGCCGGCTGGAGCACCCCGGCGCAGTGGTACGCCATGATGTGCCGGCGCCACATGGCCGAGTTCGGCACCTCCAAGGACGACATGGCCGAAGTCGCTCTCGCCGCACGTCACCACGCGAGCCTGAATCCTGCCGCTCAGCTGCACGCCAAGCCGCTGACGGCCGAGGAGTACCACGCTGCACGGATGATCGCCGATCCCTACCAGCGCTGGGACTGCTGTCTTGAGACCGACGGCTCGGTTGCACTGCTGCTCACCACGGCTGACCGGGCCTCAGGCACTCGGCGTGCCGTGCCCCTGCTGGGCATCGCGTCGAGTCGTCCGCAGAGCCCCGATGATCTCACCAATCGCGCCGACTGGCACTCGATCGGACTGACTGCCGCGGCCCCGCGGGCTTTCGAGGAGGCGTCGGTCGGTCCGCAGGACATCGCGGCGGCCATGATCTACGACTGCTTCACCTTCGAGGTGCTGCACCAGCTCGAAGAAGCTGGTTTCTGCGAGCGCGGCGGCTCAGGGGAGTTCGTGCGCGACGGCGGCATCCGCCTAGGTGGGCGCCTGCCCGTCAACACCCACGGCGGTCTGCTCGCCGAGGGGCATCTCGCGGGTCTCAGCCACGTGCTCGAAGCCGTGAGACAAGCTCGTGGCGAGGCCGGCGACCGTCAGGTCGACGGCCGGCTCGTCGCCGTTACTGGATGGGGGGACTTGGGCGATGGTTCACTTGCCGTTCTCGGGCGCTGATGCGGCGGCCGCGGCTGCCATGATCGACGTCGACCTTCCTGAGTTCGCACCGTTCTGGCGGGGCTGCTCCGAAGGCGTCCTGCGGGTGCAGTGGTGTCCGGCCTGCGAGCGCCACCAGTGGCCGCCGCGCCCGTTGTGCCGCGGCTGTGGCGGGACGCCGGAGTGGAAGGACGTCCGTGGTGAGGGGCGGCTCTACTCGTGGACTGTCGCGCACCTGTCGCCTCTGCCGGCCTTCGCCGGCTCGGTGCCGTACGCCGTGGTGATCGCCGAGCTCGACCACGCCGACGGGATCCGCGTGGTGGCACGCCTCGCCGATGACGCGTCAACGTCCCTGCACATCGGCATGGACCTAGCGCTCGGGTTCGAACAGCTTGACGGGGGTCTCGCTGTGCCGGTCTGGCGCCATACGGGAGAGCCTGCCGCCGAGTAGAACCCTATTCGCCGCGTGGCTCCTGGGGGCTGGCTTCGTGAGGACCGTCAGGGCCAGCGGTCCTCGGCGAGCTGCTGGACAGGAACCTCCGGACGCAGTTGCGCATCGAGGCCACCGTCCACGCAGATGATCTGGCCGGTGATGAAGCGCCCGCGTCCACTCGCGAAGAACGCGATCAGGTCAGCCTGTTCGTCTGCGCTCGCGAACCTCCCCATGGGGCTCGGCGCGTGCTTCCGCATGGCCTCGATCCCCTCAGGCGTGGAAAGCCGCGCTGCGGTCATGGGGGTGGTCGTGACGCCGGGCACCGTGGCGTTCAACGAGATGTTCGCTCCTGCCCACTCTGCCGTCGGGGCCAGACGCCGGACGAGCTTGGCGAGAGCGACCTTCGCGGTCGAGTTCGCCGGACGCAGGGTTGCCCGTCGCGGATCTGCCTCAACCAGCTGGACGGCCCGCTCCTCGGCACCCTCGAGGCATGCCCCGACGGCGGAGCTCAGCGGCCAGGGGCGGAACTGGGTCCAGGAAGAGACGATCACCGCAGCTGGTGCCTGCGCCGCGGCGAGCATGGGCTGCAAGCCGAACAGCAGCTCGCTCGCGCCGAAGTAATTGGTCGAGATGACCTTTCCCTCGTGCCCCGCCACGTCGGTGCCGGACCCGCTGATGCCCGCGCAACAGACCAAGCCGTCCAGGACTCCGCCACATGCCTCTTCAATCGCGACGATGGCCTTTCGTCGGCCCGCCGGAGTCGACAGGTCGCTGATCACGTCGCACTCCCTGCGTCCAACGGTGATTACCCGATGTCCCTCAGACGTGAGTTGGGCGGTGGTCGCGGCTCCGATTCCGGAGCGTCCTCCGGTGATGACGACAGTGCGCGCAGCAGTACCTGAAGGTGTATTGACCGATTGGAACATACATGGCAATCTACTCGTGTCGAGAAGCGTACGCGAGCTCGAACTGCCGGTCGCCGGATTGAGCCCGCGAGCGAGCACCTCTGGCCCGGCAGGTCCTTCGTTGAGGAGAAGCCCTATGGAGCCAATTCAGCCTGGCGTGGAGCGCCCGCCGACTCTGCGCGTCCACGAGAACGTGGCGTTCGAGTACCGGATCGATCGCAAGCCGCGGTTTCTGCGGCGCGACCACATGTTCAGCAACCAGCTCCATCCGCGAGGTCTGGCTATGGACGAAGACTTCTTCGTGTGCAACTCGGTCCACTCCCACCACCTGCGAACGGGCATGATGTTCCTGGCGCCCGGTGCCAGTCACGAGTTCCCCGTCTTCCCGAACGAGCACCACAATCTGCTTCTGTCGGGCAAGCTCGCCATAGACCTCCAGGGCGACAGGGTCGAGCTGCTGGAGCGTGGGGACCAGATGTTCGCTCCAGCCTTTGAGGCCTACACCGTCATCAACATCGGTGACGAGCCGACCTGGTTCCTCAGTGGCTACACGCGCGTGGTCGACTGGGCAGGCCTCACACCTGAGGAGACGCCGATCGCCGACGATCTGCGCCAGTGGTCCCTGCTTCGTGCGACTGCCCCGGAGAATGTCGACGGCGTTCGGCACGTCCCCGGCCTCAAGGGCACCAATGTCAGCTCCCGCGGCCTCGACTTTGCCGCAGGAAGCCAGCTGACCCCGCGCCACCTCCAGGTCGAACAGATCGTGGTGGGACTGGAGGGACAGACGCACTGGCACGTCGACGGCGTCGACTACCAGATCGCCTCGGGGGACATGCTGTTCATCCCGGCGCTCACGCCTTTCTCGGCGGCGGCACAGGCGCTGTCCAGAGCCGTCGTCTACGACATCAGCCTCGAGGGCGGGACGCCGGCGCCGCCAGCGTGATCGACTGACCAATAGGTCGGATCTAATAGCGTACGAAAGTTGGAACACGTGCGGCGCGCGACAATCGTCGAGCGTTGTGCGCCCCATTCGACGGACTGATGGACGTCGAAGCGGCGAATCGTCAAGTGATATGAGAGGCAGACGCATGGATCGGCTCAAGGACAAGGTCGTCATCGTGACAGGCGGTGCCGCCGGCATCGGCGAGGCGGCCGTACGGCTCTTCGTCGCCGAAGGCGCGAAGGTCGCGATCGCGGACGTGCAGGACGACCTGGGTACCAGCCTCGCGCAGGAGCTGGGCGACCGCGCCATCTTCCTGCACACCGATACCGGCCAGTCCGATGATGTCCGCGCGCTCGTCGACAACACGGTCGAGCACTTCGGCCGCCTCGATTGCATGTTCAACAATGCCGCCGTCACCCGCGATGGATGGCGGATCGCCGACCATCCCGAGGATGACTTCGACCTGCAGATGGCGATCAACGTCAAGGGGCCCTGGCTCGGTATGAAGTACGGGATCGCGCAGATGCTGAAGAACGAGAACGGCGGGTCCATCGTCAACACCGGTTCATTCGCCTCTTTGCAGGCGCACTCCGGCCAGAGCGCGTATGGTGCGACCAAGGGGGCGGTGACCTCGCTGACGCGTCACGTTGCTGTGGAGTACGCGCACCAGAACATCCGGGTCAACTGCGTATGCCCCTCAGGTACCGTCACCCCCAACGTGTTCCTGCGCCGGCCGGGGGTTCCCCGCGAGGAGGTGGAGGCGCACTTCGCGATGACCAATCCCATGCGTACGGCCATTCGCGCGGAGGACATCGCGCACGCAGCGCTCTGGCTGCTCTCCGACGACGCGGCGCTGGTCAACGGCGTGACCCTCCCAGTCGACGGCGGCAGGTCGGCCTCCGCATACGGCGGGCCGACGCCGGAAAACCGTCTGTACTGACCGTCTCGCCAGCGGACCCGGTGGACTCGTTGAAGTCCAGCCGGGCTCGGGGGACAGCGACGTCACTCGTTGACTGGACCCTTGTAGGAGCCCGATGGCTGGCTGGTGATGTCCAGCTTCCTATGGGATCTTCGAAGGCTCGTTTGTCGCCGCTGGTCGGTGTCAACTCGTTCATGCTTGCAGCGCTGCGCGCGCTCCACGTTGACGCCCCGGCGCAATGGCATGGGGCGAGTGGGGTGGTCGAGAGTCCCAAGGGGTGCAGGTCGGGCCCTCGCTCACAAGTCTCATGGGTTGCCGGACGAGCGGTTGGTTGGTGAACCTGTCCGACGGTTGTTACAGAGCCGGTCTGAAACGCCCAGGGGATTCCGGAGACTGAATCTGGCAGCTCAGCGGTATTGACAACGCCGATGTTGTCGTCGCCTTCGGCCCGATGTTGGGAGCGTCCGACAGGCGAGTGAAAGTGGATCGTCAAAGTCATCTCTTAGGCATTGTTTAGCGGCACCCGCGAGTTGTGTACCCGGTGGGCAGGCCGGCACACTGATCGCGACCGAGCGCGCCGTGGTTGTCCTCACCGAGAGCCCGTTTGACGTCACCACATGGGCGTCGCCGCCGCGGAATCGAACGCCGCCAGTAGAACGGCCGCCGCTCTCCGTGGTCGGAGTGACCGTCATGCTCAGTGACTCCGATTCACGCAGGCGTTCAATGCATGCCTAAAGGATGGGGCGAGCCAGGAGGTCGAAGGTTTCCTCAAGGACGCCGGCCAGGATCAGAAGAGGCTCAACGGATCGGCCAGTCTTCAGGGCCTGCATCGCCACAGGGATGGTTGTGCGGTCAGCTCAAGGATTCGAACGGGGTGGGCGCCATGACGTTCCGGGCTGCTTCACGAGTTGTGGCCCGAGGTATGAACACGGCCAGTACCGACGCAACCAGAGCCACCGCGGCCCCTACGATGAAGCACAGCAGGTAGGCGTTGTGGCTCGGCAGCTCGCGGCCGTTGACCACCACTGATGAGTTGGTCAGGATGGTGGACATGACCGCCGCGGCTAGGGTCATGCCGACCATGCGCATCAGAGCATTGACACCAACGGCTGCCGCTGCTTCTTCGGAGGGAACGGCATCGAGGATCAATGTCGGCATCGCGGCATAGCCCATGCCGACGCCGAAGGAGATCACGATTCCGACCACCATGATGTGCCACGGCGAACTCTGGAAGACGATGGCGAAGGCGTAACCGACGCTGAGGAACACACCCCCGGCGATGAGCGTGGTCGACGCACCGATTGAGTGGATGAGGTAGCTCGTGACCGGCGCGAGCACAACCATGGACAGGCCGCCAGGTGCCATCCACAGACCGGCCTCCAGCATAGTCTGACCAAGTCCCACGCCGTCAGCTCTCGGTGACTGCAGAAGTTGCGGCATGACGAGGATCCAAGCGAGCGTCCCAAACCCGTATGCCACCGCAGCGGCGTTCGTCAGCAGTACTGGCACCTTCGCCATCGTGCGTACGTCGACCAGAGGCTCCCGACGCCTCGTCTCCAGCACGGTCCACAGTGCGAGAACGATGATTCCGGCGATGAGACCCGTCCATGTCCGTGGGTCATCCCAGCCCCACACGTTCGAGCGCGACAGTCCCACGAGGAACGAGATGAGCCCGATGGTCAGGACAACGGCTCCCACCACATCGACTCGGCCGTTGGAACTGACTGCACGACGGGGAACGAAGATCCACGTCAACACCATGCTGATGACTGCCATGAGGGCGCTAAGACCAAACATCCATCGCCAGCCCGCTGCCTCGGTGATCCATGCCGCGAGCGGCAGTCCAGCGCCTGCGCCAATGCCCATCATCGCGCTCATCGCGGCGATGCCCGTCGCCGCCATGCGAGGCGTCGATATCTCCCGAATGAGCGAGATGCCGACAGGGATGAGACCCATGGCCACGCCATGCATGGCGCGGCCTGTCAGCATCAGGGGCAACGAGTCGGCGATCACGCACAACATCGACCCCACCAGGAGGAACCCCAGGCACACCACTGTGAGCGGCTGCTTGCCGAATAGGTCAGCGAGCCGTCCGACCGTGGGCATGGCGACGGCGGCCACCAGGAGCGTGACGGTGATTGCCCACGAGGCATTCGCCGGGGAGGCGTCCAGGAAGCGTGGCAGATCTGGCTGGACCGGGATCAACAGCGTTTGGGTCAGGGACGCCGCGAAGCCGCCGAAGCACAATGCCGACACTGCCACCAAGGTACGAAAGCGCGAATCAAACATCTACGCCCCTTTCTGCGTGGTCTCAGGTTGCGCTGTGTCGGCCGGTGCCTCGGAGGGACGGACGAAGTCAAGGATGGCCTCGACCAGCTCACCGGGCTTCTCGTCAGCGATCCAGTGCCCGACGTTGGGCACGGCGACGTGTCTGACATCGATCGCGACCTCCTCGGCCACGGACCTGAGCAGCGCTTCGCTCATGCTCTCCTCGCCGCCGATTACGATGACGGGGATGTCGAGCCTGCCACCCTCGGCGACGGCCCGGCTGTTCTCAGCACAGTCGACGGACTGCATCGCGTGGTACGCGGATCGATGCGAGCTCAGTCGATCTTGGCGACGAGTCCGACGCTGTCGATCCCGGCAACGGCAGCGCTCTCGTCGTTGTCCGACGACTCGCCCGACACGCCGACCGCGCCCACGAGCGCGCCGTCCGTGGTGAGCACCAGGACGCCTCCCGGGACGGGGATGAGTGCTCCGCCTATCGCCGCAGTCGCTGCAGCGATGAAGTACGGCTGCTGCTCTGCGCGAACCATGAGAGCACGCGAGCCGAGCCCCAAGGACAATGCGCCGTGGGCCTTGCCGAAAGCGATCTCGAAGCGCTTGTTGGATGACCCGTCCTCCCTCTCCGCGGCGAGCACGTGGCCACCGGCGTCCAGGACGACGAAGGTGAGGGGCTTGAACCCGGCGGATGCACCGTGGGCGCGGCCTCCGGCAATGATGGCGCGGGCGGTTTCGAGGTTGAGACTCATGCGGATGTCCTCATCGTGGATTGTTTGAACGAGACGCGGCGGCGGTGCAGGATCGGTTCGGTGTAGCCGCTGGGCTGGTCGATGCCGTGGAGCAGGAGCTCGCGAGCACCCAGGAAGGCCTCGCCGTCGAAGCCAGGCGCCATCGGGCGGTAGTCGGCGTCTCCGGCGTTCTGCTCGTCGACCACCAAGGCCATGCGCCGAAGGCTCTGCTCGATGTCATCGATCGTCACCACGCCGTGCAGGAGCCAGTTCGACACGTGCTGCGACGAGATGCGACAGGTTGCGCGATCCTCCATCAAGGGGGTGCCCTGGAGATCAGGGACCTTCGAGCAACCGACGCCGGCGTCGATCCATCGGACGACGTATCCGAGGGTTCCCTGGACGTTGTTGTCCAGCTCGGCCTGCCGTTCTTCGGGGGTCCACGCCGCCAGGTCATCGAGCGGGAGGGTCAGCAGGTTCTCCAAGGACGCGCGGCGTCCGCCGGCGAGCTCGCGTTGGCGCTCGTGCACGTCGACCTGGTGATAGTGGATGGCATGGAGCGTCGCGGCGGTGGGCGACGGCACCCAGGCGCAGGTTGCACCGGCCAACGGGTGCGCGATCTTCTGCTCGAGCATGTCGGCCATGTTGTCGGGGGCCGCCCACATGCCCTTTCCGATCTGCGCACGGCCGCTGAGCCCGCACTCCAGGCCGATGTCAACGTTCGAGGCTTCGTACGCCTCGATCCAGGTCTCGCGCTTCATGTCTGCTTTGAGGACGACCGGACCGGCGTGCATGGAGGTGTGGATCCCGTCGCCGGTACGGTCGAGAAAGCCGGTGTTGATGAAGGCGACGCGGTCTGACGCGGCGGCGATGCAGGCCTTGAGGTTGAGCGTGGTCCGACGTTCCTCGTCCATGATCCCGACCTTGATCGTCCGGGGCGGCAATCCGAGGACCTCTTCGACCCGTGCGAAGAGGTCAACGGTGAATGCCACTTCCTCGGGTCCGTGCATCTTCGGCTTGACCGCGTACATGGCGCCCGTTCGCGAATTCGAGAGGTCACCGCCACCTCGGATGTCATGAACGCTTCCGAGTCCGGTGACGAGCGCGTCGATGATCCCTTCGGGTGTCTCGTTCCCGTGGCGATCGAGAACTGCGTCGGTGGTCATGAGATGGCCGACCTGTCTGATGAACATCAGGGCGCGTCCTGGCAGCTTCACGGTTTGGCCCTGCAGCCCGGTGAAGGTGCGATCGGGGTTCATGGTGCGCGTGAAGGACTGGCCGCCCTTGGTGACTTCCTCGGACAAGGTGCCCTGCATGAGACGCAACCAGTTGCGATACCCCACCACCTTGTCGTCCGCATCCACGGCTGCGACGGAGTCCTCGAGGTCCATGATCGAGGTGAGCGCTGCTTCCAAGATGACGTCCTTGACGCCAGCGGGGTCGCTTCTGCCGATCGAGTGTTCGCGGTCGATGAGGATCTCGAGGTGCAGGTCGTGGTGGCGAAGAATGATCGCTTCGGGTGTCCCGGTCGAGCCGCGGTATCCCACGAGCAGCGTCGGGTCTGCGAGTCGGGACACGCTGCCGTCGACGGTGACTGCGAGACCCTCCTCATCGATGGCGTAGGACGAAGCGTCGGCGTGGGAGCCAGTGGTCAGAGGAACCGTCTCGTCGAGCAGCGTCTTGGCTCGCGCGACCACCTCGGCACCGCGCCGGGCGTTGTAGGCCGATCCAGGCGCCAGCTCTCCTGACGGGTCGATCGCATCGGTTCCATAGAGGGCGTCATACAGCGATCCCCACCGAGCATTGGCTGCATTCGTCGCAAATCGCGCGTTGAGAAGTGGCACGACCAGTTGAGGGCCGGCTTGGACGCTGATCTCGGCGTCGACGCCGGACGTCGGCACGTCGGCGTCGGCCGGCTCGGCGG
>JAZQRG010000540.1:0-3689 GCA_045629445.1 Mycetocola sp.
GGAGGCACACAGCGGTTCGCAGTCGGCGCTGGTCTCGAACCGGATTTCGCAGGGACAGGGAATCGGGCACGACGTGACAGGCATCCTGCTTCCCGGCCAGACCTACGAGGTGTCGGCCTGGATCAAGTTCGCTGCGGGGCAGACGGCCGGCGGTGTCTGGCTGAGTCTGGCCCGCACGACGGGTGGATCCACCTCGTATGGCACGCTCGGGCAGTTCACGGGAATGTCGAACAGCGCGTGGGTTGAGGTTACCCAGACGTTCCAGATGGGAGAAGCCGACTCGGCGCTGCTCTACTTCGAGACCGCATACAACGGCGGAAACACCTCGTCGTTCCTCATCGACGACATTCGCGTGACGGTTCCCGCCGGGGGAGTGGTCGAAGACCTGACCCCGATCCAGGACACCGTTGACTTCCCGGTCGGCGTTGCCATCGACAGCCGCGAGACCACCGGGAACGCCGCTGAACTGCTGACGCGGCACTTCAGCCAGGTCACCTCGGAGAACTACATGAAGCCGGAGGCCTGGTACAACGAAGAGGGAGTGTTCACGCCGCACGCTGAGGCCGACACCCTGATGCGGTTCGCCGAAGACAACGACCTCGCGGTCTATGGCCACACCCTGGTCTGGCACTCTCAGACACCGGCATGGTTCTTCCAGAACGACGCGGGAGCCGCACTCGGCACCAGCGATGCCGACAAGCAGATCCTCCGTGAGCGGATGCGCACGCACATCTTCGCCGTTGCCGAATATCTCAGTGACACCTACGGTGCCTTTGGCAGCGACTCGAACCCGCTCACCGCGTTCGACGTCGTCAACGAGGTCGTCTCAGACGGAAACGAGAACCCCGACGGATTGCGCCGCAGCGAGTGGTTCCGCATCCTCGGTGAAGAGTTCATCGACCTCGCGTTCCGGTACGCAGACGAGGCGTTCAACAACGAGTTCGCTGCGGCCGGATCCGACCGGCCCGTGACTCTGTTCATCAACGACTACAACACCGAACAGGACGGCAAGCAGCAGCGACTGCACGCCCTCGTTGAACGGATGCTGGAGCGCGGGGTTCCCGTCGACGGTGTCGGTCACCAGTTCCACGTGAGCCTCTCCACCCCCGTCGAAGCGCTTGAAACGGCTCTTTCGGCCTTCTCCGATCTGGGACTCACCCAGGCCGTCACCGAGCTCGACGTCACAACTGGCACCCCGGTGACCCAGGCGAAGCTCGTCGAGCAGGGCTATTACTACCGGGACGCGTTCCGGATCTTCCGGGCGCACTCCGATGAGTTGTTCTCAGTCACCGTGTGGGGCCTGACCGACGGCCGCAGCTGGCGCAACAGCTCAGGTGCACCGCTCGTGTTTACCGACGCCCTCGTCGCAAAGCCCGCCTACTACGGCATCGTCGACGCCGAACTTCCGGCGCGACTGCGAACGGCCAATGTATTCCAGGGTGACGTTCCGCTCGACGGGGACGCCACAAGCGCGCTCGCGTGGCGGCAACTTCCGCTGCACACCATCGAACAGAGCGCACAGTTCCAGTTGCGCTGGCAGCCCGATCACCTGACCGCGTTCGTCCAGGTCGACGACACGACAGCGGATGCCTCGGACGAGATCCAGTTCACCTGGGGTGAGGCGACCGCGACGTTCGGCCGCGACGGGACGGGCGAGGTGAACGGCGTCGTCACCGAGACCGATGGCGGCTACAGCGTCGTCGTCCATCTTCCCCTCGATGCGGCGGAACAGGGCGACACCGTTGCCTTCGACGTCCGGGTTCAGAACAACGGCACCGTAACCGGGTGGAACACCCCGGGAGCGATCGGGACGCTGACGCTGCTCGAGCCGCTGTCATACCAGGAAGTGGTCGAAACGGCGGCAGCGCCTCCGATCGACGGTGTCGTCGATGACGCATGGAACACCGCGGGAACCGTCGAAACGACCAAGCAGGTCGAAGGCGTCGCCGGGGCATCCGCTGTCTTCAGCACACTCTGGCGGGACAACACGCTGTACCTGCTCGCAGAGGTCACCGACCCGATCGTCGATGTGTCTGGATCCGACCCCTGGATTCAGGACTCGGTCGAGATCTACGTCGACGCTGGCAACGTGAAGAACGGCTCGTACCGGTATGACGACACGCAGATTCGCATCAGCGCCGACAACGTGGTGTCGTTCGGAACCGGCGACGAGGCGTTCCAGCGGAACCGGGTCCAGTCTGCGACGACGAGAACCGAGACCGGATACCGCGTTGAAGCGGCGGTGAGCCTGCTCGAATCCGGTGGTCCCGGGTCGTTCCAGGGTCTCGACCTGCAGGTCAACGATGCGTCGAACGGTGCTCGAACCGGCATCCGTAACTGGGCAGATCCGTCCGGCGCGGGTTACCAGTCGACAGCGCGGTGGGGAGTCGCCCAGCTGGTCTCTGCCATCGACGGCTCCCAGCCGATGGTCTCGATCTCGCCCGAGTCCGTTGTCGCCGGCGGCGCAGTCGACGTCGAACTGAGCGGATTCGATCCCGGAGTGGAGGTCGCGCTTGAACTGCGCGAACCCGCGGCGCCCGCATCCGCTCGACTGATGATGCTCGCGCTCGAGGTGCCGTCGGTGCTCGCGACCGTCACGACGGATGCCGCTGGTACGGCATCCGCCCGGCTCACCATCCCGGCGGACACCGCCGCCGGTGCGTACGAGATTGCCGCACTGCAGGATGGAGCGGCGATCGCATCGGCACCGATCACTGTGACGGCGGCAGCGGTTGATCCGCAGCAACCGGGAGCGGGTGGGCAGGTGCCTGGCGCGGACGGCCGACCAGGCGGGAGCCGCGCTGGCACAGGCGGCCTCTCCGACACGGGATCGAACCTCGCGCCCTGGCTGCTCGGCGGAGTGCTCCTGCTGCTGGCGGGTGCCGCGCTGATCCGGGGGCGCCGCGTCACGTCCTGATCGTCACGCAACAGCCGGCGGGAGCGAAAGCCCCGCCGGCTGTTGTCTCGGCCTCTATCGGTCCCGGCACCGCTTTCCTAGGATGACCACATGACGACGACGACATCGGTAGACACGGCAGCTGTCAACAGCGAGACGCTCGCCAGGATCGACGCCTGGTGGCGAGCCGCGAACTACCTCTCCATCGGGCAGATCTACCTCCTCGACAATCCGTTGCTTCGCGAACCGCTCACGCGGGACCACATCAAGCCCCGCCTCCTCGGGCACTGGGGAACAACACCGGGTCTCAATTTCGTCTACGCCCACCTCAATCGCGTGATCACCGAGCGCGAGCAGTCGACGCTCTACATCACCGGCCCTGGCCACGGCGGCCCCGGCATGGTCGCGAATGCCTGGCTCGACGGCACCTACTCCGAGATCTACTCCCGCATTTCGCAGACCGAGAAGGGTATGAAGCGACTGTTCCGGCAGTTCTCCTTCCCCGGAGGCATCCCGAGCCACGTCGCGCCGGAGACCCCCGGATCGATCCACGAGGGCGGCGAGCTCGGCTACGCGCTCAGCCCCGCGTACGGCCCCGCCTTCGATAACCCCGACCTTCTCGTCGCCGCCGTTGTCGGCGACGGCGAGGCGGAAACCGGCCCGCTCGCAACGAGCTGGCACTCGAACAAGTTCGTCGACCCGCTCGAAGACGGAGTCGTGCTGCCGATCCTTCACCTCAACGGCTACAAGATCGCCAACCCGACCGTGCTCGCCCGGATCCCCGAAGAGGAAC
>JAZQRG010000541.1:0-5936 GCA_045629445.1 Mycetocola sp.
GACGTCGCTGCCAACGCTGTCGCGGTGACGGATGCTGCCTTCGACCGGCCAGGTCACCGTCTGCAGTCCGATATGTGGATGCGGAAGCACCTTCATCCCGACCTCCTCGTCATCGAACCGGTCGAGGAAGCACCACGCACCAACCATCGGCAGCGCGCGCTGGGGGAGTGACCGGTGCACGAGGATTCCACGGATGCCGCCGAGCGGGACTTCGCGCGCATCGAGCCGACGGACCGTCTGCCCGGTCGGATCGCACCGAGAGGTGAGCGACTCGCTCACCGGTTGATCGAGGCGGGTCATCGCTCGACGGGTTTCCAGTCGACGGTGCCGTCGAAATCGGGGTGACGCTTCAGCCAGGACTGAACGAACGGACAGAACGGCACGATGGTTTCACCGTGGGCGGCGGTGTCCTCCAGTGCGCCCCGGACCAGGACGGAACCGAGGCCCTGGCCCTCGAATTCCGGTTCGATGAGCGTGTGGGTGAACGCCAGGCGGCCGGGAGTCTGGCGGAACGCGACGAAACCCGCCGTGGTGTCGCCGACCTGGATCTCATACCGCGACTCCTCGTTGTTCCGAGAAACAACGGGCGTCTGGTCGGTGTCGACAGTCACGGTATTCCTGCTCTCTCACGCGCGACGGGAAATGCGTCCCTCCAACCTATTCCTGTCGACGCCGGATGGCGAGCAAAGTTCAGCTCCGGCGTGAGTAAGCCCAGGCAACCTCACGCCAGTGCGAGCATCGCCGCGGCGACGAGCGCGAGAACAAGGCCGATCCACTGCACCGGAGCGATCCGTTCCTTCAGCACCACGGCTGCGAGGAGGATGGTTCCTGCGGGGTACATCGCCGTCAGGACGCTCATCACCGACAGGTCGCCGATCCGAACCCCGATCAGGAGAAGCGCGTTCGCGAGTGCGTCAACGATGCCGCACGCGATCGCGAGGGACAGCCCCGGCCGCCAGCCCGCTCTCAGGGCTGCGCGAGGTTCAGCCGCGTCATCGGAACGCCGGCGCGCGACGAGCCACAGCACGAGCACGGTCGCGAACATGAGCGCGGCATTGACCGCGCGGTTCATCACGAGGGGGACGACGCCCGAGTCCTCGGGCGTCTGGTCGATGAGGATGATGAAAGCGCCGATCATCGCACCGGATCCGATTGCCATGAGGACGCCGCCCAGGCTTGGCCGCACCGCGCCCTTCTCCGGCACGAATCCGACGAGCACAACGGCGACGAGCGCGAGACCCAGCGCGACGAATCCGAGGGTGCCGAAGGTATCACCGGTGGCGAGGCCCCACGTCATCGGCACGATCGCCGAGACCACGGCGGTGAGTGGAGACAGGATCGACATCGGACCGATCGCGAGGCAGGCGTAGAGGAGGGAGACGGCGAGGGCGCCGGTCACGCCGGACAGTCCGCCCCACACGACTGCCTCGGTCGACCAGGCGCCGAAGCCGAGAGCGAGAACCGCGAGCAGCCCGACGAGACCGGAGACAGCGGCGACCGCCGTGACCCGCACCGGGCTGATCTTCTTCGCGGCGAGTCCACCGAGAAAATCCGCCGCCCCGTACACAAACGCGCCAAGGAGACCGATGATCGCGGTGAGCATGACGAAAGCGTAATCGACGCCCAGGCCGACGGGCTTTCGCTCGTCCCCGGCGAAGTACAGTGGAAGCGGGCCGGAGTGGTCCGGGAAGTTGCGGGAGGGATGATCATGCGCGCTCGCCGGATCCGCGTGCTCCGTGGCCTGATCGCTGCCGCAACAGCAACACTCGTCGCCGCGCTCTCACACACCCTCTCCGGGGAGTCCGCACCCGGTGTCTTCGCGCTCGCCGCGGCATCCGTTCTCGCGGTCTTCGTCTGCATCCTGTTCGCGGGCCGCTCGCTCTCGCCGCTGCGCCTCGGCGCCTCGGTCGTGCTCAGCCAGCTCGGCTACCACCTGCTCTTCGCTCTCGCCCCCGCGACGTCGGGCACAGTGACCACCGGTGGTCACCATTCCGGGATGGTCCTGCTGACGACGGATGCCGCGACCCACGTTCACGCGTCCGCCGGCCCCGCGATGTGGTTCGGTCACGCGGTCGCCGCTGTTGTCACCATCGGTGCCCTGCTGCACGGTGAGCGGGTGCTCCTGGCGCTCGTCGACACGCTGCGGCTGGGCATCCGTGCGCTTCTCGTCGGCCGCGCCCCGTCGATCATTGGTCGCCCGTCGCTCACCGGCGTCGACTGGCTGCCCGTGTTTGTTGCCAGCCAGCGACTGCTGCTTTCGGTGATGCGTCACCGCGGCCCGCCTCTCGCTGCCCGTCGAAATGCCCTCGCGATCGCCTGAGTTCTCGGGCGGTGCAGCGTCGTTCCGGCCACATGCAGCCTCCCTTTTTGTGACGACCGTTGTCGCTTTCGCGCGCCGGTCGCACCCTCTTCGATTGCAGGAACCATGAAACGCACGACTCTCGCGGCCTCGGCCGCCTCACTCACGACAGCACTGCTGGTCTTCGCAGCTCCCGCCGCGGCGAACGCCCACGTTTCGGTCACACCGAGCTCAGCGCCGGCTGGCACGACAGCACAACTCACCTTCTCGGTGGGCCACGGCTGCGACGGCTCAGCGACAACGGCGCTGACGTTCACCATTCCCGAACAGATCGTTTCGGTCACCCCGACCGTGAATCCCAACTGGGACGTGACCAAGACCAGTGTCGACCTCGCGGACCCGGTCACCGACGGGCACGGCAACTCCATTGCCCAGCGCGTTGGCGAGGTCATCTACACCGCCAAGCAGCCACTCGCCGACGGCTTCCGCGACACCGTCACCCTCCAGCTCACCCTCCCGGCGGATGCCGCCGGTGACACGATTCCCTTCGGCGTTGTGCAAACCTGCGAGGTCGGGGAGACGGCGTGGATCGAGGTCGCCGACGCCGGACAGGATGACTCGGAGCTCGAGCACCCGGCTCCCATCGTGACGGTGACGGATGCTCCTGCGAGCGACGCCGCGCACGGCGCGCACGCAGCAACGGACACGGCTGACGGTTCTGCTGACGCGGCCGCGGTCGAGGGCGCACCGGCGCACCCGGATCTCCTCGCCCGTTGGCTCGGACTCGGCGGTATTCTCGTCGGCGCGGTCGGAATCGTCTTCGCCGTTGTTGCCGGGCGCGCACGCGCACAGGCCACCCACACCCAGAGTAAGGAAGGCTAGGCACATGCGAATGCGTCGACTGCTCGGAATCGGAACTCTCACCAGCCTGCTCGCGGTTGCCGCGCTCGGGCTGACCGCTGCGCCAGCCCAGGCGCACAACACGCTGGTGTCGTCGACACCGGCGGCCGACTCGGTCGTCACCGAGCAGCCGGGGGTGTTCGCCGTCACGACGAATGACGCGATCCTCGAGGCCGGTGGCAGCTCGAACGCCATCCAGGTTCGCGGGCCGGGCGCTGAGCAGCTCTACTACGGAGACGGCTGCATGACCGTCCAGGGCGCAACCCTCACAACGCCAGTGCAGTTGGGCGAGGCCGGTGAGTACACCGTCATCTGGCAGGTGGTCTCGGCCGACGGGCATCCGATCTCCGGTGAGTACACCTTTACCTGGCAGCCAGCGGATGGCCAGGAACTCGCGGCGGGTCTCGCTACGGTACCGGTGTGCGGCGAGACCGGAGCGCCGGTCGAGTCAGGATCGCCGACCCCTGAGCCGAGGTTCACCACGCAGGCAGACGAATCGGCGTCCCCCTCAGGGCCGCTCGAGTCTGAGAACACGTCGGAAACATCGAACGACGCGCTGTGGATCGGTGGGGCGCTCGCCATTCTCGCGGCGGCCGTTGTCGTCGTCGTGATCGTCGTTCGGCGGAAAAAGGCACCGGCACCGGGTGCTGCCGACGTCGACGATTCCGAGCCCGGGCCAGCCGGCCCGCGCTAGCGAGCAGGCAACATCCGACCGGGCGCTGCAGAAGCTTCTGCAGCGCCCGCACCCAATCTGCAGCGATGGCCGTTGAGCCGGTCTCGCGATTACCCGTTGTCACCGGCAGCGGCTATCGTTTGCGAGGTGACAAACGTGCTGCCAGAAGCGTCCAGGGCCCAGACCGCAGCCGAAGTGCTGCACTCGGTGTTCGGCTTCGACTCGTTCCGCGGCGAGCAGCAGGCGATCGTTGACCAGGTCATCGCCGGTGGCGACGCCGTCGTTCTGATGCCCACCGGTGGCGGCAAGAGCCTCTGCTACCAGGTGCCGTCCCTCGTCCGCGATGGCACGGGCATCGTGGTGTCGCCTCTCATCGCACTCATGCAAGACCAGGTTGACGCTCTCCTCGCCGTCGGTGTGCGGGCGGCGTTCCTCAACTCCAGTCAGGACGCCGTCGAACGCGACCGGGTTGAACGGGCCTATCTCGCCGGTGAACTCGACCTCCTCTACGTCGCACCTGAGCGGCTCAGTTCCGAAGCAACGAAGCGTTTTCTCGCGAACGGAAAGATTGCGCTCTTCGCGATTGACGAGGCCCACTGTGTGTCGCAGTGGGGCCACGACTTCCGCCCCGACTACCTCGCGCTCGGGGGACTCGCTGAGCGCTGGCCCGACGTTCCCCGCATCGCGCTGACGGCAACGGCGACGGATGCCACGCACCGCGAGATCACCGAGCGCCTGCACATGCAGAACGCGGCTCACTTTGTGGCGAGCTTCGACCGGCCCAACATCCAGTACCGGATCGTGCCAAAGAACGAGCCGCGCAAGCAGCTCGTGGAGTTCATCACGAAAGAAGGAGCGGGTCAGGCGGGAATCGTGTACGCGCTCAGCCGCAACACCGTCGAAAAGACAGCGGCGCACCTGCAGGCGAACGGCATCCACGCG
This sequence comes from Mycetocola sp., assembly GCA_045629445.1. Lineage (GTDB taxonomy): Bacteria > Actinomycetota > Actinomycetes > Actinomycetales > Microbacteriaceae > Mycetocola_A. Next base: position 4,815 of record JAZQRG010000541.1, read on the forward strand.
CTTCCCTATCACGCCGGGTTGGATGCCTCGCTGCGGCAGCGCACCCAGTCGCGATTCCTCCGCGAAGACGGAGTCGTCATCGTCGCGACCATCGCGTTTGGGATGGGCATCGACAAGCCCGACGTTCGGTTTGTCGCGCACATTGACCTGCCGAAGAGCGTCGAGGGCTACTACCAGGAGACCGGCCGGGCGGGCCGCGACGGTGAGCCGTCGATCGCCTGGCTGGCATACGGGCTGCAGGACGTCGTGCAGCAGCGGCGAATGATCGACGAATCACCGGGCGACCTCGCGCACCGCAGGCGCATGTCCGCGCACCTCGATGCGATGCTCGCGTTGTGCGAAACCGTCGAGTGCCGCCGCACCAATCTGCTGAGCTACTTCGGCCAGCCGTCAGAGCCCTGCGGCAACTGCGACACCTGCCTCGACCCGCCCGAGGTCTGGGACGGCACGATTCCGGCGCAGAAGCTTCTGTCGACCATCGTGCGACTCAAGCGCGAACGCAATCAGGAGTTCGGTGCCGGTCACCTCATCGACATCCTCCGCGGCAAGACGACACCGCGCACCACGCAGTGGAAGCACGAGACGATCGCAACGTGGGGCATCGGACAGGACCTCAGCGAGCAGCAGTGGCGCGGCGTCATCCGCCAGCTCCTGGCGAAGCGACTCCTCGCGACCCGCGGCGAATACGGCACGCTCGGCATCACCGATGACAGCGCCTCTGTTCTCTCCGGCACCCAGCAGGTGCCCATGCGCACCGAACCCGAACGCCGGGCGTCGGTCAGCAAGGCACGTCGGCAGGCGGCATCCGACCTGGCCCCTCAGGATGTCGACCTGTTCGAGGCGCTCCGCTCCTGGCGGGCAGCGACGGCGAAGCAGCAAGGGGTTCCGGCGTACATTGTCTTCGGCGATGCCACCCTGCGGGCCATTGCCACCGAGAAGCCCGACTCATTCGAGGCGCTCGCGACAATCACCGGCATCGGCGAGAAGAAGCGGGCGACCTACGGCCAGCCGCTGCTCGATGTTGTTGCTGGCCGCGAGCCCGCCGAGATTCCGCCAGGGTCCTAGTTCACCTGTCCTGGCGCGCCCGGCTTAACGCACCAGGCGTAGGGCCGCGGTGGGGCC
>JAZQRG010000542.1:0-4557 GCA_045629445.1 Mycetocola sp.
GAGGGTCGCTGAGAGGTCAACCGTGATTCGGGGCGCCCGGTGGGCAGGATTCACGCCGACCCGCTCACCAGCCGGGGCGTCATGGTGATCACCGGAGGCGTAGAGGCCGCGGAGCACGCGCTTCAGTTCGGGCCAGAAATAGTCGTCGCCGCGAAGAACGGAATCCACGCGCTCAAACCCAGGCGGCCGGAGGAGGCGCCACGCGCTTCCGACGTCCCGCCAGACAGGCAGGAGCGCATCGACGTCGGCCCCAGCGCGCTGGGCTGTCGCGTACATCACCGCGTTGAGGCCTCCAGCACTGGCGCCAGCCAGAACGTCGAACTCGATCGCATCGAAGCCGCGTGAGTCCAGCAACCGGGCGTAGACCTCGGCTCGTTCCAACCAGCCGCCGTCGAGGTCTAGCTCCCCGGGAGACGGTGGGATAAAAACGGCATGAGGTTCCCCGGCAGGATCGACGCAAATCCGGATGCGTCGCCAGATGTCCATTTCCGCCGTGGCCCCGCCGATCCAGACAGCGAGGCTGACGCCGCCCCGCAGAGCGAGGGCGGCTCGGAGGACCCGGGTATGCCGGGGGCGAAGGGCGTCAAACTCGCGAGCGCTGAGAGTTCGAGGCGCGCGGCGCTCGCCGGACCCGATGGCGATGGCCACAGCGACCGGCGCCGACTGGTCCTCATTCGTTCTCATGCACATCCTCACCGCGAATTCGGAGCGGTGGATTGCACGCCACTCCGGGGAATGCACAGTACTCCCGGGAACCGACAGTGGGTAGAGGGCCTTTTGCGGTGTCGTGAACGGATGCGCCGGCATCCGTTCACGCAACAGACACGCCATTAGGGTGACTTCCCAGCTGGGAAAAACCGCCCCTCTGCTAGGCTTTAGTTGGCTCGGTAGCGATATCGGGTACACATCAACGGAGCAGGCCGGCAGGAAGCTGGTCCTCGGTGGTGGATTTCTCTCGCGTCGACCTCGACGTTCCCCTCTTCGGTGCACCAGCATTCCGAGAGCGCAGAGCGATTTTCTACTGGAGATCAGCCAGACCACACGGTCTGAGAATTTACTGCCTGTTCCTGCTCCTCGCAGAGCGTGCGCCCACACGGGGCAGCGCTAAACGTAAGGAGAGACCTATGGAAGGTCCAGAAATCAAGTTCGCCGAGGCAGTCCTCGACAACGGCAAGTTCGGAAAGCGCACAGTCCGCTTCGAAGCGGGACGTCTCGCACAGCAGGCACAGGGTGCCATCGCTGCATACCTCGATGAAGAAACCATGCTTCTCTCGGCCACGAGCGCCGGAAAGCACCCCAAAGACCAGTTCGACTTCTTCCCCCTCACGGTGGACGTTGAAGAGCGCAGCTACGCTGCAGGCAAGATCCCCGGTTCGTTCTTCCGTCGCGAAGGCCGTCCATCCACCGAGGCCATCCTCGTCTGCCGCCTAATCGACCGTCCGCTCCGCCCGTCATTCGTGACCGGCCTGCGCAACGAAGTCCAGATCGTCATCACCGTCCTGAGCATCGCTCCCGACGAGTTCTACGACGCACTGGCGATCAACGCTGCATCGATGTCGACCCAGATCTCGGGACTTCCGTTCTCGGGCCCGATCGCCGGCATCCGTCTCGCCCTCATCAACGACCAGTGGGTCGCATTCCCGAAGGCATCGCAGCTCGCTGACGCCGTCTTCGACCTCACTGTCGCCGGCCGCCTCGTCACAGACGAGAACGGCAACGAAGACATCGCCATCATGATGGTCGAAGCAGAAGCAACCGAAGGTGCATGGGGCCTCATCCAGGCTGGCGCCCGCAAGCCGAACGAAGAGGTCGTCGCCGAGGGCCTCGACGCCGCGAAGCCGTTCCTCCTCCAGCTGGTCAAGGCTCAGTCCGAGCTCGCCGCACAGGCTGCCAAGGAAGTTCGCGAATACCCGGTCTTCCTCCCGTACACCGACGAGACCCTCGCGGCTGTCAGCGAACTGGCCAGGACCGAGCTCGCCTCGATCTACCAGATCGCCGACAAGCAGGAGCGTCAGAACGCTGACGACGAGCTCAAGGACCGCGTCAAGGCTGCCATCGCCGCCAAGGTCGAAGCTGGCGAGCTGCCCGCAGACGCACTCAACCAGGTGTCGGCCGCGTACAAGTCCGTCACCAAGGACATCGTCCGCAGCCGCATCCTCACCGAGGGTGTCCGTATGGACGGCCGTGGTCTTGCAGACATCCGTCCGCTCGACGCCGAGGTTCAGGTCATTCCTCGCGTTCACGGTTCCGCGATCTTCCAGCGCGGAGAGACCCAGATCCTGGGTGTCACCACGCTGAACATGCTCAAGATGGAGCAGCAGATCGACTCACTGAGCCCGATCACGAAGAAGCGCTACCTGCACCACTACAACTTCCCGCCGTACTCCACCGGTGAGACCGGCCGCGTTGGTTCGCCGAAGCGTCGCGAGATCGGGCACGGCTTCCTCGCCGAGCGCGCACTCGTTCCGGTTCTGCCGAGCCGCGAAGAGTTCCCCTACGCCATCCGTCAGGTGTCTGAGGCTCTCAGCTCCAACGGTTCGACGTCGATGGGTTCCGTCTGCGCTTCGACCCTGTCGCTGCTCAACGCCGGTGTGCCGCTGCGCGCCCCGGTTGCCGGCATCGCCATGGGCCTCGTCTCCGACGAGGTTGACGGCCAGACCCGTTACGCGGCTCTCACCGACATCCTCGGCGCAGAAGACGCACTCGGCGACATGGACTTCAAGGTTGCCGGTACTTCCGAGTTCGTCACCGCGATCCAGCTCGACACCAAGCTCGACGGTATCCCCGCCTCCGTGCTCAAGGCCGCGCTGACCCAGGCCAAGGAGGCTCGCACCACGATCCTCTCCGTCCTGAACGCCGCGATCGACGCTCCGGATGAAATGGCACCGACCGCGCCTCGCGTGATCAGCGTCAACATCCCCGTCGACAAGATCGGTGAGCTGATCGGCCCCAAGGGCAAGACGATCAACGCCATCCAGGACGAGACCGGCGCAGACATCTCGATCGAAGAAGACGGCACCGTGTACATCGGCGCTGTCGACGGACCGTCGGCTGAGGCAGCTCGTGCCCAGGTCAACGCCATCGCAAACCCGACCAACCCTGAGGTTGGCGAGCAGTTCCTCGGAACCGTCGTGAAGATCGCCACATTCGGCGCCTTCGTCTCGCTGCTCCCGGGCAAGGACGGCCTGCTGCACATCTCTGAGGTGCGCAAGCTCGCCGGTGGCAAGCGTGTTGAGAACGTCGAAGACGTCCTCGGCGTCGGACAGAAGATCCTCGTTCAGATCACGAAGATCGACGACCGCGGCAAGCTCTCGCTTGAGCCCGTCATCGCTGAAGACTCAGAGCGCGTTCACTCCGAAGAGCCCGCTGAAGGTGGAGACACCACGCAGGCTCCTCGCGTTCACGCCGAGCAGCCCGCTGAAGGCTAAGCAGCCCTCTTCGAAATAACGGATGCCCCGCCTCGAGAAATCGAGGCGGGGCATCCGTTCGTTAACGACCCGCGTCGACCACGTTGCTTCCGCGCCGCTGACTGGCCACGAATTGTCCTTCGTGGCGCGTGTGAGCGACAAAAGGTGGCAACTCACTCGAGTGGTGGGACGGAGTGTGGCAACTCAGCCGCGCTGCGTGCGCTCGAGCAGCGGCGCCGCCCGGAACGGAATGAGCTCGCCCATCGCGAGGCTCGTCTCGGCGCGATCGACGCCATCGCACGCGAGGATCAGGCTCGACACCCGGAACAAGTCGTCTGCGTCCGTCGCGACGACCCGGACGAGAAGGTCGCTCTGGCCGCTCAAGCCGTGCGCCTGGATGATCTCGGGGATCGTGCTGAGCTGCTCGACGATCGCCGCGAGCTTCTGTTGCTGCAGGTGCACCGAGATGAAGGCGGTCAACGGGTAGCCGATCGCCGCCGGGTTGATGCGCCGCTCGAAAGAACCGAGGACATCCGTCGAATCGATGGCGCTCAACCGAGCCTGAACGGTGTTGCGCGACAGGCCCAGCTTCTCCGCGAGGGCGACGATCGATGACCGCGGGTCCTCTGCCAGTGCGAGGAGAAGTCGGGTGTCCGTGCGGTCAAGCTTGTGCATAGTGCCAGAGACTAGCAGCCTCGCGTGCGATCGCACCGGGCAGAATGCGCAATCCCATGAGTGATGGTTGTGCCTCTTGATGCCCCGGCGTACCGTCGGACGTACATCTGGCAACGGCGCCGGATGCTGAACGGCTGCGATCCAGCGGTTCAGTACACGAAAGAAAGCGGCGTGTAATTGTGTCCACCACCCATGAAGGCACACGAATTCACGAGGAACACGAAGACTTCCCCGTGCACCTCGGACCACTCGACGACATCGTCCAACTGATCAGCCCCGACGGTGAACGAATCACCGATCCGGGCTTCGACCACTGGGTCGACGACGTCACTGCAGAGCAGCTGGCGAACCTCTACGAAGACATGGTCGTCGTGCGTCGCATCGACACCGAAGCGACAGCGTTGCAGCGACAGGGCGAGATCGGCCTCTGGCCGCCGCTCCTCGGCCAGGAAGCCGCGCAGATCGGCTCGGCTCG
>JAZQRG010000543.1:0-4356 GCA_045629445.1 Mycetocola sp.
GTCCTTAAACGCCGTCGCAAAGTCGGACGCCGAAACGCCCGCCGTCTTCGCGAACGCCTCGAGCTTTGACCCGCCCATCTGGGACGCCATCGCCATCCGCGAGATGACGGTCGAAACTGCCGTGCCACCAGCCTCAACATCAATGCCCATCGACGCGACCGCGTTCGAGAAAGCCAGCACGTCAGACTCGGACATGCCGACCGTCTTCGCGGCGCCAGCGATCCGCTGCGCCATCTGAATGATCTGCGCCTCCGTGCTGGCGCCGTCGTTACCAAGCGCCACCAGGGTCGATGCGAGGTTGTCGATATTCCCCGGCGCAGTGCCCATGACGTTCGCCATCTGCGCGATCGAGGTCGCCGCTTCCTCGGCGGTCAGGTTCGTCGACACGCCGAGCGCCAACATCGTCTCGGTGAACGACTCGACATCCTCGGTCGCCACGCCGAGCTGACCCGCAGCCTCGGCCACGCCAGCGACCTCGGAGTGCGCGAAACCCGTTTCCTTGGCGAGCCCCCGCAGGCCGTCCTCGAGACGCGCCAACTGCGCCGGGGAGCCGTCGACCGTCTTGAGAACGCCGGTCCACGACTGCTCCCAATCCATCGCAGCCTTGACCGCGAAACCGGCAGCAGCGACCAGGCCCAGACCCGCCTTTGCCGCACCGCCAGCCAGGTGGTCAAGGTCGGCGCGGTTCTTCGCGAACCACTTGTCACCAGAGCGGCCGAAGTCCTCAACCGCACCCTTAGCCGTCCGCATCCCGTTGACGAACCCTGAAACGTTGGCGCCCAGGTTGACCTTGATGCTGCGATCAGCCACGGCACACCTCAATTCAGTTATGGTTGGTGCATGAGCAAGCAGGCGTGGATCGCAATCGCGGTCGCAGTGGCGCTACTCGTGGGCGTCTACGCTGCTTCGTTCACGAGCGCGAGCGGACTGACATTCCTGCTGTGGATCGCCGTCGTGATCGCGCTTGCTGTGGCCGCGTCAGGCTTGTTCGTCCGGCTGGTCGGGCGCAGGCAGTAGACCGGCCATCGGGTCAGGCATCATCGGAATGAAGTCGACGCCCTGAATGTGGGGCAAGTTGTCTTGCTCCTGCTTCTCGCGCTCACGCAACAACGCCGTAGTTACATGGCAGCGTTCGAACTCGACCGTGACTTCCTTCTCTGTCGCCTTCGCACGGCACACCTCGGTCGGCAGCCCGCACATGTGACAGCGGTCGGCCTCTTCCTGGCGACGGACCTCCGCCAGCGCGAGCATCCAGTCACGCTCCGTGTCGTCCCATTCAATCTCAGGACGAGACGAGACCAGTCGCCCCTCGTTGTCGTACGCGAAGTGCGTCGTCGGCTCCCAGCCGTTGAACCTCTTGAGGCTCTGACCTAGGCGCTCTGCTGCTTCGAGTTCTGCTCGGAGCCGCGCATCACCAGAGACGCGGCTCGTGAAGTAGGGCGGGCGACCACGCCACGGTTCAGCTCGAAGATCTTCTGAGCAAACTCGCTGTACTGGCCGTCCGTCATGTCGTCAGCGAGCTCGACCCAATCGGTCGCCGGATCGAAGTCCACGGGCTTGCCGGTCGCCTTCTCGTTAACCGAAATGATCGTGCCCGGCATCGACAGCAGTGCGTCGAAGAACTTGGACACATCCGTGCCCATCGCCGCATCGGCGTCATTGTCGTCACGCGGAGGGTGAGCCGCGACCGCCTCCTGCCACACCTTTCGTGGCACGGCACGAATGCGGAACACCAGCGTCGAATCCACCATCTGCTTCTCGAGTTCCTGCACCTGCTCGGCAGCCTCGGTAAGCGCCGTATCAACCAGACGCTCGGACGGATTGGCGCGCGCTTCACGCAACGCTTCCTCTGCCTGCTCCCACTCGCCCCGCAATGCCAGGTCGGTGCAGAACTCGATGACGCCCTCGGCGCGCTTAATGGTAATAGCCATTGGTGTTGCCTCCCGGTTGATTGCCCAGTTCGCATACAAAGGGGGAACCCTGCGCGCCGAGACCGGGCAGCCCGGCGCGCAGGGGGTCTAGGGGGATCAGGTCAGCGCGAGGTCGTACGTCGTGCCGCCCGCAGGAATGAACATCTTCTGCGTGACGCGCAGCTCCTCGTTGCGGGCAACGGGAACGCGCTGACGCTGCCCGGGGTTGACCTTGATGACGTCAACCTTGTCGCCGGCCGCAGCGGTCGTGCCGTGCGCCTTGCCGTAACGAATCGCGAGGTACTTCTCCGAACCGGGCGTCAGCGTGCCGTACGCCGTGGCCGTATTCGTGTCCTGCGGATTCCAGGCATAGGTGAGCGTGACCTCTTCCGTGAACGAACCGGGCGCCTCGCCGGTCTGCTTGAAGCAGAGGCGGTCGATGACAACAGCGTTCTCGCTCGTGGACCGCGACAGTCCATCGCCGAGCAGATCGCATGTGATGTCGACGCCAGCGGTGAAGTTCGTGGCAGTCAAGGTGCCGGGGGTGTACGTCGTCAGGACGCGAACCTCCACGGCGCCGTCGGAGACGACGGGGCTAACTCCAGGCATGTTGTACTCCTTTGTCGGTCGCCCGACGGGGTGGGGTGGGGTGGTTGGATGAGCGCCCGGTAACCGCCCCTAGGGACGGAGGTTCAGAGGTGAGGTGTTACTTCGCCGGCCCGGCGACTGGACGCGAGGACGGCTGAGCGGCCTTGTTCGTGCGCGGCTTACCTTCGCGCGCCCACGGGCCGACATGTTCGGGGTAGCCCTCGACAACGCGGACGCGATCAGGAAGCGGCAGGCCCTTCTCGTGGTCGTACTGGCCAAAGTTGTCCTCGACGCGAATCCAGGTCTTGTGTTCCATGAGTGCTCCTCAGGTGGTGGCAGTTGCGTGGAAGTCGAAATCGAGAGCCACCACGAGCGGGTGCGCGTTGTTCTCGTACTTGAGTTCGCGGTCCTCGAAAGGCACCGGGTCTTCGTTGAGGTGCGCGACGGGAGTGCAAAGCCAGCCATCAGCGACAGGACGGGTGCCCTCGAGGTCGCCCGTCACCGCGTCAACCAGATGCCACAACGCGTCTTCGTTCATCGCCGTACAGCGGGCGCGGATGATCACGCGCCGAGACAGGGCAGTGGACGCCAGGGATCGCGAACGGATCGAGGGGATCGACGTCAACACGTACGTCCACGGCGGGCGCACGCCATCGGGGACGCGCGCGAAACGGGGGAAGGTGTCAGGGGAAAACAAGGCGGCGACAGCGGGGCGCAATAGGCGTTCGTCAGCCATTGAGCAGCCTCCCCGCCAGTTCGGTCATGTGCCGCTCGAAGTTCGGGGCTTCGGCACGCAAGCCCACCTCGACATCGAGGACGGGGCCGTTCTTGCTCGTGCCGAAGTAGAGGATGTTGCCGAGCGCACCCTGGGTGCGCCACTTGTCCGGGCCGATCTCATAACCGATCTCGCCTAGGCTCGTCGCCCGGTCATACGAGATGGAGCCCGAGAAGTGCTTGTAGTGGCCCGCGCTCTCCGCGTCCGCCTGCATCGACTTCTTGATGTTCAAGGCCGCCCTCTCGGCAACCTTCTCGGCCTCGCGATACACCTCAGTGGACGCCTTGCCCAAATCCGCCGCGAGCTTCCTTACTTCAGAGAAGTCGGACACGGCGGCCTCCTAGGTGACGATCTGGTCGGCGTAAACGCGGTAGGCCGTCTCGAATGTCTTCAAGGGCGCCTCGCCACTGAGCCGATACCGCGCACCCTGAAGGAACGGGGTCGGCGAGGAGACGAAAACCAACTCGTCACCATCGGCCATCTGGAACGATCCGACCGGGAAGTGAATGAGCGACCGCTGAATGACCGTCGACTTACCGCCGACCTCGACGAGCTGCTCGTACTGCTGCTGGTTTTGCAACTTCGCACGGCCCTCGTAGACCGTCTCCACGACCGGGGTAACAACCGCGCCCTCGGTCGTCTCGCCCGTAACCCGAGACACGCGGACTTCCTCGACCATCAGCGACTCCGCATGTCCACGCAGTTCGGGCATGGCCGACGCAATATCGGCACCGAAGCTCACGACGGCATCACCGAGAACGCGGCTGGACGATTGCCGAGACGGTCGGGCAGCAGTCGCGCCCAATCCAGGTCGGTCAGCTCCAGTGGATCAACGCCAACGCGCTCGGTCTCGAACCGTCGCGTACTCGCCACGGAAGCATCATCGACAGCGATCGTCTTCGTGCTCGAAGAAATGCCCTCGGGGTTGCGGACCTTGCGAGCAACCACGGCAACCTCAACGTCAGCCACAACAGCCGCCGAAGGGCGACTGATCGCAACTTGCTCATCAAGGCTCAAACCAAGCCGGGCAAAACGCGCCTCAATGGCACGCTCGACCCGGCCCAACCACTGCTGAATCTGTGC
>JAZQRG010000544.1:0-2687 GCA_045629445.1 Mycetocola sp.
ACCCTGCCCGCTGGCCCGGCCAACCGACCCGGTGTTGCATCGGGAGGAAAAACGTGGGGCCCGGCAGCCTATACGGCCCCGACACGCCGATCCACCTCCCGAAACGACTGAGGCTGCCGCGCCGGGCCCACTCACGCTGCCGCCCGAGGGCCCGCAGTGCGCCCCGCCATTACCCTGCCCGCTGGCGCGGCCAACCGACCCGATGTTGCTTCGGGAGGAAAAACGTGGGGCCGGGCGGCCTATACGGCCCGGACACCCTGATCTACCTCCCGAAACGACTCAGACTGCCGCGCGGGACTCCCGCGGCATCCGCGTTGCCGACACTGAGGTTGCCAGCAGGAACACGGCGGCGACCGAAAACGCGAGCGGGAACGAGCCGGTGTCGACGAGCCATCCGGCCACGAGTGGACCGACGATGGCGCCGAGGTCGCTCGCCATCGAGAACACCGCGACCGGCCGGCCACCCTTCGCGCCAGCCGTCGCCTCACCGAGGGCAGCGGCGGGCGCGGTTCCCATGAACGCAGCGGCGACACCGTAGACAGCGAGCAGCAGGGTCAGAACGACAATGTTTGGCGCGAACGCAATGCCGACGACGGTCAGTGCGGCAACCGCGTACGCTCCGATAATCGCCGGCTTCCGCCCGACCGTGTCGACGAACGTCCCGGCCGGACCGAGCGCGAGCGCCTGAACGACGGCGGGGATCGCAAAGGCGATCCCGGTCCAGGCCGGTTCACCGGAGAGGACGTCGACAACGAGCACCGGGACGAGTGCGCTCCGAACCCCGAGCGAGGTCCACCCGTTGGCGAAGTTCGCCGCAACGGCGACCCGGAACCGGGTGTCGCGAAGCACAACCCGAAACGGCACGACATCGGTCGTGGCGGCTCCGCCAACGTCGCGCGATCGTGGGCGCAGCAGGAGAACACCGATGAGCCCGGCGATGGCGAGTGTCCCGGCGTAGAAGAAGAACGGCGCCGTGAGGGAGATGGTCGCGAGCACACCGCCGATCGCAGGTCCAGCCATTCCGCCGATCAGGAACCCGCCCTGGTAGAACCCCACCGCGCGACCCCGCAGCGTCGAGGGCGTCGATCCGAGCAGCAGCGTCATCGCCGCGACAGTGAACATCGCCGAACCGATGCCACCGGCACCCCGCAACAGCAGCACCTCGACGTAGCTCGACGCGACTCCGACGAGACCGCTCGACAGGGCGACGATCCCGATTCCCACGGCGAGCACCACCCGTTCGCCCCACCAGTCGATGAGACGCGCGCAGAACGGACTCGTCACAAACCGCATGAGCGCGAACGCCGAAACGACAGCGCCCACCTCGACGTAGCCGACACCGAAACTGGCGACGTAGACCGGCAGCACCGGCACAACAACGCCGAACCCGACCATCACGAAGAAGGCAACGACACCGAGCACGAGGACGTCCCGCGGCAATCGCGGCCGGTCGGGGCGTCGGCGGGTCAGCGGGAGTCCAGGCACCAGCCAAGCGTATGCCAGCGGCATCCCCCTCGAGACGGAGACGAAAGACCCTTCGCCAGACGGATGCCGCCACCCGCCTCCCAGCCCTACCGTTGACTCATACTCACAAGGAGGCTCTGGATGCTCGAGATTCGAGATGTCACCAAAAGCTATGGCACGAGACAGGTGCTCACCGACGTCAGCTTCGATGTTGCCCCTGGCCGGATGACCGGCTTCGTCGGCGGAAACGGCGCTGGTAAGACAACGACCATGCGCATCATCCTCGGTGTGCTCAGTAGCAACGGCGGTTCCGTCTCCCTCGGCGGCAGCCGCCTCACCCCCGATGACCGCCGCCGGTTCGGATACATGCCGGAGGAGCGCGGGCTCTACCCCAAGATGAAGGTCGAGGAGCAGCTCGTCTATCTCGCTCGCCTGCACGGCTTCACGACGCAGGCCGCCCGCCGCAACGCCGGCACCCTGCTCGAACAGCTTGGCCTCGGCGAGCGTCGCAATGACGCCGTCGAGAGCCTCTCGCTCGGCAACCAGCAGCGTGCCCAGATTGCGGCCGCCCTGGTTCACGATCCTGAGGTGCTCATCCTCGACGAGCCGTTCTCGGGCCTCGATCCGCTCGCTGTTGACGTCGTCGTCGGCGTGCTGAAAGACCGCGCAACCGCTGGCGCACCCGTGCTCTTCTCCTCCCACCAGCTCGACATCGTCGAACGGCTCTGCGACGACCTCGTCATCATCGCCGGTGGCACTATCCGGGCCAACGGATCGCGTGAGGCACTCCGGGCGCAGCACTCGCGGCTCCGCTACGAACTGATTACGAGCGGGGATGCTGGCTGGCTGCGCGAGGCGGCAGGCGTCACCGTCGTCGATTTCGACGGCGGATACGCCCTGTTCGATGCCGACTCCGAGTCCGCAGCCCAGGAGGTCCTCCGAACCGCTATCGCCCGTGGTGATGTCGCGACATTCGCTCCGCAACGCCCGACCCTCGCCGAGATCTTCAAGGAGGTCATCAAGTGACGACAACAGCAGGAAACCCAACGTCGAACCGAACGGACCGCTCCCGTCCGACTGCGCCGAGCACCGCACAGGCCACCTGGCTCGTCGCCGAGCGAGAGATCACCATGCGCCTGCGCAGCAAGGCGTTCCTGATTTCGACCGGGCTTCTCCTCGTCCTCGTCCTCGCCTCGATCGTGATTGGCGGCTTCGCGGCGAAG
>JAZQRG010000545.1:0-2584 GCA_045629445.1 Mycetocola sp.
GGAATCGAAACGCTCACCGTCACGTTCGAGCGCGGCGGCCTGCACGCCGTCTTCGGTGACGAAACCAACGGAACAGACACCTACGGTTTCCGCTTTCTCGACATGCCGGCTGCCGACGCCGACGGGCACGTTGTTGTCGACTTCAATCGGGCATACCTCCCGCCCTGTGCGTTCAGCGATTTCTATGTCTGCCCGCTGCCCCCAGCGGGCAATCGGCTGGACCGGCCGATTCGTGCCGGCGAGAAAAAGGTCCTGCTCCAGTCGTGACCACCGTTACGTCGTGTTGCGCCACATGCCCGGTGTGAAATCGAATCGGCGTAGCGTCGCAGCATGGTCGAGAACGCAGAACAACAGCCGCTCCGGGTAGTTGCCGTATCGGGGAGCCTCCACACGCCGTCGAAGACAAGCGCGCTCGTGCGTGCCATCCTGGATCGGCTCGCCACGCAGCATCCGATCAGCTCTCACGTCATCGAGCTCAGTGCGATCGGGCCGGAGTTCGCGGGAGCACTCACCCGCGGGCAGGTGACGCCGGGCGTGGAGGCCGAGCTTCGACGGATCGAGGAGGCTGACCTCCTCATCGTCGCCAGCCCGGTCTACCGTGGCTCGTTCACCGGGTTGTTCAAGCATCTCTTCGACTTCGTCGGGCAGTACTCGCTCGTTGACAAGCCGGTACTGGTTGCGGCCACAGGCGGCGGTGACCGGCACGCGCTCATCCTCGAGCACCAGTTCCGGCCGCTGTTCGGATTTTTCCAGGCGCTCACCCTGCCGATCGGTGTGTACGCCTCCAACAGTGACTTCACGGACTACACGCTCTCAAGCGCCGCGGTGCAGGAGCGAATCGACCTCGCCGTTCTCCGGGGGCTGCCGTTCGTCCGGAGCCGGGCTCGCGACGCCGACGCGGTCTCTGACTACGTGGGGGCGTGGTAGCCGGCGCAGGAGGCACGTAGGCTGAAGTATGGTCAATCGACTCGCCTCAGCCATGAGCCCCTACCTCCGTCCGCACCAGGACAACCCGGTGGACTGGCGGGAGTGGGGCCAGGATGCCTTCGACGAGGCGGCCGCTCGCGACGTTCCCGTCTTCATCTCCATCGGGTACGCGACATGCCACTGGTGCCACGTGATGGCGAGGGAATCATTCAGCGATCCGGCGATCGCCGCGTACCTCAACGAACACATGGTCAGCATCAAGGTCGACCGCGAGGAACACCCCGCCGTTGACGCCAGCTACCTCGCCCAGGCCAGTGCCTTCACCTCCCAGCTCGGCTGGCCGCTCAGCGTCTTCGCAACCCCGAACGGCGCCGCCTTCTTCGCCGGGACCTACTTTCCGCCCGTTCCGATCCCGGGGCATCCGTCGTTTCCGCAGATCCTCGCCGCGGTGACGGATGCCTGGACGAATCGTCGCGACGCTGTCGACGCCAACGCCGCGGCGCTCGCCGAGGCCGTCGCAGCCACGACGGTGCAGGATCCGGCATCATCGCTGCCGGACACCGAGCGGCTTGAGATCGCTGTGTCGTCGCTCGCTGAGCACGAAGACACCACGTTCGGCGGCTTCGGTGACGCGCCCAAGTTCCCGGTGGCACCGGTGCTGACGTTCCTGCTCGCGACCGAGACCGGCCGGGAGCTCGCCGTTCGGACGCTCGAGGCGCTCGCAGCGTCCCCGCTCCGAGACGCCGTCGACGGTGGTTTCTTCCGCTACGCGACCAAGCGCGACTGGAGCGAGCCCCACTACGAGCGGATGCTCTACGACAACGCGCTCCTGCTCGATGCGTACACCGAGGCATACCGGCAGGACCCCTCCCGCACGTGGGCAGCGACGGCGGCGGACGGAATCGGCGGGTTCCTTCTCGGCACCCTCCAGTTACCGACCGGAGGATTCGCGAGCGGACAGGACTCCGAGTCGACGATCGACGGCGAACGTTCTGAGGGCGGGTACTACCTCCGCGATGCCGACGGGCGCCGGGGGCTCGTTCCACCGGCACTCGACGACAAAGTTCTGACCGGCTGGAACGGCCTCGCCATCGAGGCGCTCGCTCGGGCCAGCCGGGTCTTCGATCGCGCTGACTTCCTGGAGTCGGCGCGCTGGGCGGCCGACTACCTGCTGGAAAACCATCGGAACGCCGACGAAACGCTCGTGCGGGCATCCGTCGCTGAGCGTCGGTCGACGGCACGGGCCACTCTCGAAGACTACGGAATGCTGATCGCCGCCCTGATCGAGCTGTCGCTCGTCACCGGTGAACTGCCGTACGCGCAGGCAGCCCGGGCACTTCTCGACCAGACGCTCGCCGCTGCGTCGCCGTCGCCGCCATTCGGCGAGCCAGGTGGGCCAGGCCCCGTGCTGTTGTCGAAGGGGATTGCGCTGGCGGGAGACCCGGCAGAAGGGGCGTACCCGTCCGGAATCAGTGCGACGGCGACGGCCGCGTGGCGGCTCTATCTGGTGACCGCCGACAGTCGGTACAGCCAGGCGGCACAGGCGGCGATGGCACCGATCGGCGACCTGGCCGTTGCCAATCCGCTTTCGTTCGGAGCGTCGCTTGGGCTGATGGCCGCGATGGCGAGGGGGCCGCGGCAACTCGTCGTCGTCCGG
>JAZQRG010000546.1:0-1822 GCA_045629445.1 Mycetocola sp.
GTTGAGGCAGTCGGTCACGGCAGCGGGAACAGCACCCGTGCAGGCGACGTTGCGGTACGCCTCGGCGAGGGCAAGCTTCGCACCGAGCGACGGGTTGAGCTGGCAGTAACGGCCGTTGGCATCGGTCGCGATCGCGAACCCGAGCCCGGATTCCTCGTCGACGCGAATCATCCCGGCATCGTCGGGGAACGCCAGCGCGGTGTTGCCCATGACGTAGTAGTCGTACTGGTTCGTGATCCAGCTCTTGTCCGCAAGGTTCGCCGAACCCAGCAGCGCGAAGAACTGCGAACGCAACGTCGCAGCATCCGTCGGCCGTTCGAGAGCGGATGCCGTGTCGGCCTGCAGCGCGTCGAGCCAGGTCGGGTAGGCAACGGGACGCTCGTACACGGGTCCATCGACGGCAACGGTCGACGGGTCGACGTTGACGATCTCTTCGCCGTGCCAGTTGATGATGAGGCGGCCGGTGTCGGTGACCTCGCCCATGACACTCGTTTCGACATCCCACTTCGCGGTGACAGCGAGGAAGCCCTCGAGCTTGCCGGGTTCGACAACCGCCATCATGCGTTCCTGCGACTCCGACATGAGGATCTCCTCAGGCGTGAGCGAGGGGTCGCGCAGGAGCGTGTTCGACAGCTCGATGAACATGCCGCCGTCACCGTTCGCGGCGAGCTCGCTCGTTGCGCAGGAAATGCCAGCTGCACCGAGGTCCTGGATGCCCTCGACGAGCTTCTCCTTGTAGAGCTCAAGGCAGCACTCGATGAGCACCTTCTCGCCGAACGGGTCGCCGACCTGCACTGCGGGACGCTTGGTCGGGCCGGCGGCGTCGAACGAGTCAGACGCGAGAATCGAGGCGCCACCGATGCCGTCGCCACCGGTGCGTGCACCGAACAGCACGATCTTGTTGCCGACACCCGAGGCGTTGGCGAGGTGCAGGTCTTCGTGGCGGAGCACGCCGACCGAGAGGGCGTTGACGAGCGGGTTGCCCTGGTACACCTTGTCGAAGTAGGTTTCGCCGCCGATGTTCGGAAGCCCAAGGCAGTTGCCGTAGAACGAAATTCCGCTCGTGACACCGTGCACGACGCGGGCCGTGTCGGGGTCGTCGATCGCGCCGAAACGCAACTGGTCCATGATCGCGACCGGGCGGGCGCCCATCGAGATGATGTCGCGGACGATTCCGCCGACACCGGTCGCAGCTCCCTGGAACGGCTCGATATAGCTGGGGTGGTTGTGGCTCTCCACCTTGAAGGTGACAGCCCAGCCCTCGCCGACGTCGACGACGCCCGCGTTCTCGCCCATGCCGACCATAAGGTTCTTCTTCATGGCGGGGGTGACCTTCTGGCCGAATTGGCGCAGATACATCTTGCTCGACTTGTACGAGCAGTGCTCGCTCCACATCACCGAGTACATCGCGAGTTCACCCGAGGTTGGACGACGCCCGAGGATCTCCTTGATCTTCTCGTATTCGTCGGGCTTCAACCCGAGAGCCGCGTACGGCTGCTCCTTCTCAGGAGTTGCGATGGCATGAGAGACGGTGTCGGCCACCGAAGTTGCGGGGATGCTCACGAGAATTGGCTCCTAGATCGAGGGGTGCCGGAATGCCCCCAATTCTATCCGGGCAACGGATGCCGCCGGTGGCGCTGGTCAGCGGCTCAGGCGATCAGTGGTCTCCGCCGCCGGGAGGGCCAATCACGAGCAGGGTCGCGAAGATCACGACGAGCGCGACCACGAACACGACAATAAGCAGGATGGGGTGCGTGAGGAACCAGCGCAGCAGCCGGTCGATCCAGGTCTTGTCACCCGGGTGATCCGTCTCGGTGCGGCG
>JAZQRG010000547.1:0-9912 GCA_045629445.1 Mycetocola sp.
CGATCACCTCGGTCAACTCCGCGTCGCCCACCGCCCGCGCCGAGGGCGGGCGCGACTTCGCGGCGTAGTAGGTGCTCGGGGCGACCTGCAGCTGTCGGCAGATCGGCTCGACCCCGAACTGGTCCTTGTGCTCGTCGATGAACTCGACGATCAGCGTTGTGGGCGGTCGAGCTCCGCCGCGAAGAAAGCCGACGCGCTCTGGAGGATCGCGTTCGCTCGGCGCAGCTCACGGTTCTCCCGCTCCAGCTCGGCCAGCCGCTGGGCGTCCGACGTGGTCGTGCCTGGGCGGTTGCCGGCGTCGACCTCGGCCTGGGTCACCCAGTTCCGCAACGTCTCCGGGTGGATACCCAGCTGCTCGCCGATCCGCTTGAACGCCCCGACCCGAGTAGCCGGGTCACGCCGCGCCTCGAGCGCCATCCGGATCGCCCGGTCCGAAGTTCGTCCGGGTACTTCCTCGGTGCTGCCATGGCTCTCATCCTCCGTGGGTCTAGAGCCTCCATGGAAGCCGGGGCGGTTCACGTCATTCTTAAGTTGGCGCGTGCACGCGCCACAGATCGAATGTCGCCTGTGTCATCCATCCGCGCACCGATCCGCTATCGCTGGCACGTCGAAGAGTTCGAGTTTATCGGAAAGTCGAAACGCTTGACGGCTTGAAGCTATGCGAGTTCAGCGGCCAACAAGCGAGATTCGGGCTCATCGCCACTGCTGTCCATGTGGCCTGGCACCACCTTGCTGCCGTGACTGCGCAGAAACTCGCCGGTGCCGCAAATGCCTAGTTGCGCGAAATTAGCGCACTTCAGTCCGGGCGTAGGCACGCGCCTGCATCGTCCAGAGCGACGCGTATAAGCCACCGGAAACGAGTAGCTCCGAGTGTGTTCCCTGTTCGGAGACGCGACCACCGCTCATGACCACGATCCAGTCGGCGAGACGCACAGTCGACAGGCGGTGAGTGACGAACAAGGTGACGCCGCCGACGCTCGCCGCAAGCGCACCGGACGTCGACTGGTACGCGTCGACGAGACTTTGCTCCGCCAGAGCATCAAGCGCCGCCGCCGGCTCGTCGAGGACCAGGAGAAGCGGGTCGCTGCGCATGAGGGAGCGTGCAAATCCGATATTTTGCCACTGGCCGCCCGATAGGTCCCTCCCGTCGCCGTACCCAAGCCCGAGCAAATCATCGGTCGCGAGCTCGGTGCCGAGCGACGAACCCGTGCGCTCGAGCGCGCTCATGACAGCGGTGGCATTGTCGACGTCGTCGAGTCGGCCGATGCCGACGCTGTGCTGTAGCGAAAGTTCCACGCGCGCGAAGTCCTGGTACAGAGCGGCGGTCCGCTCACGCCATTGTTGGGGCGCGACCGTCGCGAGGTCGACGCCCTCGACTAGCACACGGCCCGACGTTGGCGCGTAAAGCCCAGCCAACAGCTTGAGCATGGTGCTCTTGCCCGCTCCGTTCTCACCAACTAGTGCCACTGAAGAGCCAGCTCGCAAGTGCAGGTCGACGTCACGCAGCACCACTCCGGTCGAACCCGGGTAAGCGAAGGTTACGTTCTCAAGCCGGATGCCGTCGCCCTTGGGTCCTGGGACCGGACCGGTCGCGGTCAAAGCGCCGTCATCTGCAGCTTTGCGCTCGAGCGCCACGAACCTCCGCATCCCGGCGGCCGCGCGGTGCACGGATCCCAGAAGGTCGATGCCGGCGGAAATTTGTCCACTGAGCTGCGAAGCGAGCGTAATCGTCAGGACCACCTCGCCGAGACTCGCGCGTCCGCCTCGAGCGAGGACGTACACCCAGACCACCGCTGCCGCGTAGGTGAGCCCAAAACCGAGCTGGCCCGCAGCGCGCATGAGCGCGTATCTGACATCAGCTCGTGACATCGCTGAGGAGTAGGACTCAAGCAGAGCGCGTTGCCGATCGACGATGAAGCCGGCCGATCTGTTGAGCCGGATCTCCTTCTGCGATGCTGGGCTGGCGGCGAGCCGCCGCAACGACCGGATCGACCGGGTGGTCGGTGCCTGCATCTCTCGTGCAATCTGCAGCCCCATTTCGGCGCGCTTGCCGAGCACGACGGGCAACACTGCCCCGACCGCGAGCAGCATCAAGACGGGAGAAACCGTCGCGAGCACGACGGCCGTCACAACGATTCCCCCGCAAGTCGCGACTAATTGCAGGCCGGACTGCACGGTGCTGCGCATCTGCATTACGTCCTGGCGCAGAAGATCGACGTGATCAGCGAACGCCGGATCGTCGGCACGATCAAGGTAGATGGAACCGTTCACTAACCGCATAAGGTCGCGGTTGAACCACTCGTCGGTCGCTTCGGCGAGTTCAAAATAGTACAAATGGGCGAAGTGACCGAGCATGAGTTCGGCCATTAGCGCGAAAGCGACGACGACACCCCACGCGCTCGCGGTCCCGACGTCTCTGCCGACAAGAGTGTCGACGAAGTTCCCCACGCCGATTGCCACCAAGGGGGTGGCAATCGCGCCGAGCAGCAATAGCCCGCCACCGATGATGAGCCGGCGGCGATCAATCCGCCAGCCAATCTCGAATAGGGTGCGCAGGCAGAACAAGACGTTATTCACGGGGCCGCCTCCGTCGTGTCATCGGCGCACGCACGGGTACACCTTCGCGCACCTCATCCTCGCCGAACCGGCGGGCCTGAACTTCGAACATCCGGGCATACTGCCCGCCGAGGGCGACAAGCTGGTCATGGTTGCCCTTTTCGACCACCTGCCCGCCATCCAGCACCACGATCTGGTGAGCTCTGCGGACGGTCGAGAACCGATGCGAGATTACCAAGCTAGTGACCCCCCGTGTGAGGTCGAGGAATGCATCGTAGAACTCGGCCTCGCCGCGGGCGTCCAGTTGAGAGGTCGGCTCGTCGAGAACCAGCACCGATGCACCGTGCCGTACCGCGAACAGCGACCGCGCAAGGGCCACGCGCTGCCATTGCCCGCCCGACAGGTCGCGTCCACCGGGCAATGCCCGGGTCATCGGTGTATCGAGCCCCGCCGGAAGCTCATCCAGGAGCGACCCAAGGCCGACGCGTGACAACTCGGCGCGGATACCGGCTTCGTCGTCGCGGTGCTCTATCGCTCCTATGGCAATATTCTCGCGCAGCGGCATCTCGTAGCGCAGGTAGTCCTGGAAGGTCACGGCAAAGGCCCGCTGCCAGGTGCCGACGTCGAGAGTGCGGAGGTCTACCCCATCCACGGTCAATGCTCCGCTGTCTGGCTCGTAGAGCCCGGTGAGCAACTTAACCAACGTTGTCTTCCCCGCGCCGTTGATGCCGATCAGCGCCGTCGACGAGCCCACGGGCAAGTCAAGATCGAGGCCGTCAAGTACAGGCCTCTGTGGGCGGTAACCGAAACGGACGCCCTCGAACCGGATCATGTTTTGGAGAACGACGGGGGCCGTGACAGCCTTATTGCATGCACCCACATCGTTACGCCGAGTGATCGATTCGAACTCAAGCAGCGCCTCCCACGCGCTACGGCCATTTACGAGCTTCACGTCGGCCTCGGGAAATACGACGCCGAATCGCCCGCAGAGAAGCACAGCTTGGACCGCCAGGCTCACGGCCGCGACGTTCGTCGCGGTCCCATAGCGCGCGAGAAGCAGCAGAGCGACGACCGAGCCGAAAAGAGCGACGACGAGATAGGCGACGAACGGAGCGCCATAGACCCGTCGGCGCCACGTCCACATCGGGACCAGCGCGCTGCGGTTGTCTGAAACGTACCGCTCGTCGAGCCAGTCGAGCAGTCCGAGCGTCCGAATCTCCTTGGCCGCCCGCGTGCTCGTCGCCAGCTCGCGGACGTACGCAACCCGACGTCGCAGAGGCGCGAAGAGTCGGACGAGTTGCCCCCAGCGGAAGAATGCCTCGGTCTGACCGAGGCGCGCGACGAGTGCGACAGACGCACCCGCGATCGCGGTACCCGGGCCTACCGCAAGAGCCAGAACGACGACCGCGCCTACGAGCTGCGTGTACCTCGCTATCAGGGCCAGAGCCCCCTCCACCGCCGCACCAGGCGTCAGAGTCCACTGCTCGAAGGCCTCGTCTGCCTGGGCCAACCGGTCGGCCACGTCGCTCCGCTCCAGCCCGGCCAGCGTGGCCTGACTGAGGGCAAACCCGGTCAACCGCTCGATGCACGCCGCGTCCACCCTGCGGGCGACTGTACGTGACAACACCAACTGCACCGGTGACAGGAGCATCTGAGTAAGGAAGGCTCCGATAGCGAGAGCGAGCCAGCCCGTGGCTCCACCGGCTCCGAGATCGCGCAGGGCGTAGCTCGTTCCAACGACAAATGCGATCGGCGCCGCGCCGGCGACGATGTGCGTAGCCGCCGTCGCCGCCACGAGGCATCGGCCGGCGTACGGCAGCAACTGGCGGAGTTGGGCTCCAGCGGTCCAGCGCTGACCGAGCCGACGCCGCCACCGCACGTGCCAAGCGCCACGATCCGGTTCGGGCAGCGGGACTGCCCCTACGGCGGATCGGCTCGTCAGCGTCGGTGGCATCCCGGCACCACCTGTCGCTGAGCCTTCATGTCGAGGGGGGTGCTGGCAAGGTCCGCTCACCGGAGCCTCGACTCGAGATTGCATTCATCAGCCGTTCCAACTCCTGAGGCCGACCAACCGAGATACGCAGCCTCTCGACGTCATCGTGCGGAAACAAGCGGACCGCAACACCGTCACTCAGGAGCGCATCGTGCCAAGTCCTCGCATCCCCGCGAGGCGGCCGGGCGAACAAGAAATTCCCGCGCGACATGCCCGGATCCCATCCGCTCTCGGCCAGGAAGACGCTCAGTCGGCCACGAATTTCCCGGTTCTGGGCGACCGCCTCGGCGAGGTACTGCGAGTCCTGGAGAGCTGCCTCGGCGGCAGCGAGCGCGACGCCTGTAACCGGATACGGCCCTTCAAAGGCGCGGACACGATCCACCAAGTCGAACGCACCGACGGCATAGCCGATCCGGAGACTCGCCAAGGAGTAGATCTTCGAGAATGACCGCACGACCAGCCACCTCGGGTGGTCATCCAGCAACGGGATCATGGACTGTTCGACGAACGGCGCGTACGCCTCATCGATGACTACGACCGGTCCGTCGTCCGGCAGTAGGCTCGCGAGCTCGTCCGGCGGGAGCCAGGTGCCCGTAGGGCTGTTCGGATTCACGACGCAATAGAGGCTGACAGCATGATCTTTGAACGCGGGTCTCGCGGCCCAATCGACCGTCTCCACGCTCGACGCGTGCTGATGCGCGAGATCGTTCAGTACACCGTACGTGGGCCGCGTAAGCGCGACCGCGCCGCGTCCGAACGCCCGGAAGGCGGCATCAAGGAGGCCGTCTCCGCCGGCGCCAACGACGACGCTGTCGACACTCACCCCGTGGAACTCCGCGATGCGCTCCCGTAACGACGAACCTTCCGGGTCGGGGTAGCGCGGCGCGTCTTCCAGCGCGGCAGTCGCGGCCTCGATCGCGCCGCGCGGCGGCACCCGGGGCGATTCGTTGATGTGCAGCCGCGCAACGCCGTCGCTGAAGTGCTTGCCTGCCTGGTACATCGTGTCCTCCCATCCATTCGAGACGGCGTGCCGGGAATGGCAAACCCTATGAACCAACCTCATAGGAAGTGGTGCGTGCCGTACCACGCGAACGGATGTGACAGGTGCAAGCACGATAGACCGGAGAGTTCGAGAAACGCGTGGCCCGCGCGACGCGCGTCGTCGAGGAAGACAGCGTCGTGGTGCGCAAACGAGTCGAGTTCCTCTCGGAACGGAATCTCCCGCGCAACCACTGCCGCCATGATTTGCGCGTAACCCCAGGGATAGGTCTGGGCGGGACGCTCCGCGGCGAGCGTGTAAAGTCGGTCAAACTCCACGAGAACGTCGATCTTCCTGCACAGGGCCGCGTCGGTGAGGCTGCGACCGAGATGGCGGCGTTCAATACAGTAGATGCCATTCGTGATCGTGATTTCTTTCGTGTTTTGTAGCACACGGCCAACGGAGTCGCGAGGGTAAACGCAGTCGGCATCCGTGAACCACAGGACTTCACCGACTGCGCGCTTCGTGGCTTCGTTCAGCAACCAACCCTTGTTGGGAGGTCCGTCAAGGGCCAGGTGCCGCAGTCGCACTAACGGGTAACTTGAAGCGAAAGCTGCGAATTGCTCTGACACCCCGTCCGGGTTGCCAGGCGTAACTACGATGACCTCGTATGAACCCGTCGGCGCGTCCTGGCCCACCCACGACTGGGTCGCGACCCTGAGCCGTTGCGCGAACTTGTGACAACTCACCACCACCGACACTGCACACGGCGCATCAAAAGCGTGCACGGCGATGTCGCTGAATTCGACCTGAGCACCGGCGAACACCGCCAAACTCAATGCCTTGTCGTCGTCTTCCTCGAGGATGCCGGTGGGCGAATGCCAAGCTTCGACCAGGCGACCTTCGACCGTGAACGTCGTTTTGCGGCCGTAGTCACCGATCTCGAGCGAAACGTGCAAGGGCCGCGCTCGCTTGTCCAGGGGAACCATGTAGCGCTCGCGCCCGAGCCGGAGGCCGGCGGCGGCAGCTGCTCCGCCGAGGAGAAAACTCACACGCAGATCCGCGCCGCTGGACAGTAACTCCTGTACGGCCGAGTCGAACGCAAGGTAGCGCCAGTCTGCGCCCGGGTTGGGTACTTGCAGCGTGACAGATCTGCCCACCGACCAGCACGGTCTAGGGGTTTCGTGGTCCCAACTCGACTCGGAGTCGAGTGCCCATACTTTTCCGTCACCGGCCACAGCGTCGCGCAGGCTCGTCATTTCATCTCCTCGAAAGACTGCGGCCCGAGCCTTTCCACATGCCGGTTCGGGGCAAGCGGGTACCGGCGACTCAGGCTGGGAGCGTCACCATTTACCCGTATGCAGGCTTCCTGCCAGCCAACTAGGCCGATCAGCCCGGCTCGATCTCCGAGCAGGGCTGGAACCACTCGAATGCCTGCCGCTTGCGCAGCCAACGTTTCACGCACGGCATCGACGACCGCTTTGCTGGTGCCGATGCCGCCCGCTAAGACGTAGAGGTCGGATGCCAGAACTGAATCGAGCACGACAAGGATCCCGACGATCCGCTCGGTCACCCTCGCGAGCAGACTTGATCCGTCCTGGTCCACCGCACTCTGACCGAGAAGGTGCTCGAGGTCTCGGCTTCCGGCAGCAAATCCCACTCCCGCGCTCAATCGAGCATATTCATCGAGAAGTGACGGCGCCCCAAGGACCTCATGCAGGGCCACCCGTCGAGAATTGGATCCGCGGCCCGCTGTCCCGAGGAGAGGCATGTACCCGACCTCGCCGGCTGCGCCCTTGCGGCCATGCACGAGCCGCCCGCCGATCATGAACGACGCGCCGACGCCGGTCCCGACGATCAACAGGCACGCGTCGGTTACGCCCTGCGCGGCACCCCGGCCTGTTTCCCCAACGAGCGCCGCCTTAGCGTCGTTCATGATCAAGCACGGCGTCTTGGTCGCATCCTCAATCGACGCACGCCAAGGGAAGGAATGTAGGTCAGGAATGTTCCCACACATACCCAACTCGCCGGTGTCAGGGTCTACCGCAGTCGGGAGTGAAACTCCAACGTGCACGATCTCTCGCCCAGCGTCCAATGCCACCCGGTTGAAGCGTCGGTGTGCACCGACGATACTCCCGCAGATCTCTGCCGACGTGGCAGGCGTATTGAACTTTAACTCATCCACCACCTTGCCACCAGGTAGCGAGAATAGCGCGGCCTTGGTGAATGTGCCACCGACCTCGAATGCCGCGAAGGACTCGTGCGCGACAGGACGATTCACGATGCTGAGCCGGCCGTCGACGGTGCGAGCGAGCCCCGCGTGCTGAATATTCCCTCGATCGAGTCGACGACCTGGTTCGTGCCGTCGGCCGCGAGTGATTGCAGGAAGCGATGTTGCTCGCGCTGCTGCACCTGCAACCCAACGACATCCCCGAGCCAGACGTCGATTCGACGAGCCATGTCGGACGTGATAGCCTCGTTAGCCTGCCAGTATCGAGCAATCTTCATGAATGAGTCGACTTTCTCACGCCTGCTCAGTCCGTCCCAGTTAGGCAGGTCCAAGTAGTCGCACAGACCAATCGACGATTGCGCAATGCCGCGTTCTCGGAAAGCCATGACATGTAAATGGTGCGTCACATTGACTGGCGGAAGGAACACCGCAGGGACCCCGTTAGCGAAAGCCTCCAGAGTCGACTCCATGCCGCCCGGGAGCAGGACAACATCGCTGAGCCGGAGCGTGCTGACGAAGTCGTCGTGGTCGAGCGACTCGAATTGGACACTCGGTGTGGCGAAGGACGTGCGGAGTTCGGCCATGATGCTCGAGGAGCCCGTAAACAGGACGTGATCGTACGCACCAAGTTCAACCCCCTCCAGCACGAGTCGCGTCACGGCCTTCGGGTAGTTGTGGTTCTTTCCGGATTCATACCACCCAGGCGCTTCCATGCCGCCAAAACTGATCAGCAACTGTCCTGTGCCGCCGCAAGCTGAGGTCTCAGATCTTTCCACGATCGGACCGACGGACCGCAAATTCCGAATTCGGGATGCAAAACGCTCCATGCCGTTCTCGTCCGGCAGCACGTCCTGCTTGATGTACAAATCCGCTGCAAGCACCGCCTCAGGGAGTTCTTCCCACCAATAGAACAGGCTGTCGATCCACACCGTCGGGATGCCGCGCGCCGCGGCTGCCACGATGGCTCCGCGGTCCATTGCGCTCACCACCACTTCCGTACCGCACAGAAGCTCATGATGCTCCAACGCGAAATCGTGGGAATCTGTGTCGGCGTGTACAACATCCGAAAAGACATCCGACTTCGACGCGAGGTCGAAGGCCGTTCCCATGCCAACGAAAGCAAGCTCATGCCCGCGGGCCCTGAGCTCGCGGCCCACCGTCAGCAGCTTCCCGGCCGGTCCGTACGCAAAGTTCTCAGCAGCGCAGAGTATCCGCAAAATTGTCCTCCAAATGGACCGAGTCAATTGATCGACGAGGAGCGCTGGGACTTATAGACTGCGGGTGGGCCAAATCATCGTTCGCCACATGTGTGCGACAGGGCTACCATCGAAACCGAGACCCTGTTCCGGATCGCGAAATTGG
Organism: Mycetocola sp.; assembly: GCA_045629445.1. Taxonomy (GTDB): domain Bacteria; phylum Actinomycetota; class Actinomycetes; order Actinomycetales; family Microbacteriaceae; genus Mycetocola_A. Next base: position 9,121 of record JAZQRG010000547.1, read on the forward strand.
CGTCCAATTGCGTCGGCGAAGTCCTGGTACTCAACTGTGACGTCAGGATCAAAAGAGTAAAGATCATTCAACGTGATCAGTCGAGCGGTCATATACCAACGATGCTTGCGAGCCCGCTTATACTCTTCCTGAATGTAGGGAGGCGGCACAAAGTCCTCGCCGAACAGTCGCACGTAACTCTCAGGGTATTCGTATCCAACCGATTCGTCGGGGAAGAATCGAAGCGCCTGGTGAGCGCGGATAGCCCACGAGATCTCTTCAGACACGTATGGCTCGACCAGCTGCGCGCCCCAGTAGCCGTGGTCACCTCGAATGAACCCAGCCATACCGATGTCGTGTAGCAGGCACGCGATGACGACCGTGTCGTCCAGCCCGTTGAGTCGGGCGATCCGAGCGCTCTGCATCATGTGTTCCCGCGTCGGAGAGAACCGGCCCTCGAAGAAGTCGTGTAGATTCGGTCGCGTCGGCATCTTTGGAAGCCTCGGGTCGTCATCCGAGATGGCAATCTCGGGCAAGATCGAGTTTCGTGGGTCCTCGCGTCGCGGATCGGTGGTGCCCGATCGGAACAGCACGGACTTGCGAATTCGCTGATCGAACTCGTCAAACTCGATGTCTTCGACGGCGTCGGCGATCTCGTTCACATCGGGTTCGGGCCCCAGGCCACTCGCCGCGCGCCAGCGTGCGAGCGCGACACGCGCCGCGAGCAGTTCGCCGGCATCGTCGACAGACTCGCCATCGCTGTAGACCGCTGCCACCGCGTCTCGAGGCGGCCCCGCCGCGTTCTCGCTCGTT
>JAZQRG010000548.1:0-2278 GCA_045629445.1 Mycetocola sp.
GACGTCAGCATCATCGTGGAGGACAACGGTGCCCCTGTTGTGGCGTGGGCGCCGGGAGTTGGGGTTGAGTCGATGGTCGACCGGGCGGAAGAGCTGGGGGGATCTGCGATGATCGGGCCGTCGCCGAGGGGATGGCGCGTCGAGGCGCGCCTTCCGCTTTCCGGATGACGGCCTGCCGGCGCGCGCACCAAAAAGATAGCGTCCAATTGCGCAACTGACCGCCGCTTGTCTACGTGCGCCTCGCCGAGATAGCCGTACGGAGCGACGGGAACCTATGACCAAGACCACCCCGGCGTTCCATGACGTCATCCACTCACCGGGGTGCTTGCGTATGGGCGCCGTTCTGCGCCGGATCGCCGAGCGGGAGTTCGCGGTGATCCGCGACACCCTCGGCGTCAACGATCCGAGTCTGTTGAAGATCATTAAGGTGCTCAGCGGTGCGAGACGTGTAAGGGTGCGGAACGAGAGATCGCCGACGGCGAATCCGGCGGCGAACCACGGCGTCAGGACGAGGGCTAGCGCCGCCCGCTCATCTTCTTCCGAAGCCACTCGATGCGCGACTGCAACTGGGTCACGCTCGCCTGCTGAACGGCAGGTCCCCCGCAGATGCGACGCAGTTCCGCGTGCACGAGACCATGACCCTGATTGGTCGACTTGGCGTAGAGCCCGACGAGGCTGTTCAGGAGGCTGCGCTGCTCCTTGAGCGTCCGGTAAAGCGGTGGGGGTACATCGGTCGACGTGTCGGTTGCTGAGGTCTGAGTCGCGCTGCTGCGGCTCGACGAGCGTTTCGCCTGGCGCGCCTGGCGCTGGGTCAGCAATTCGTGAACCTGTTCCGGCTCGAGGAGGCCGGGGAGGCCGATGAAGTCGAGCTCTTCCTCGGTGCCGGGCTCGGCCCACTGGCCGAACTCATCGCCGTCGTAGACAACGCGATCGAACGTCGCCGACGACGACATTGCCTCGTACCGAAAATCGTCGCCGAGGGCGTCGGAACCCTTCGATTCGCGATTGGCTTCAGCAACCATCGCGTCTTCCGGGTTCCACATGTCGCCTTCGCCCGAGCCGTCGCTCTTTCGGTCGAGAGCGTGATCGCGTTCAAGCTCGAGCTGGCTGGCGAGATTCATGAGGTTGGGGACGTCGGGGAGGAAAATGGACGCCGTTTCACCGCGACGTCGTGCCCGCACAAATCGTCCGATCGCCTGGGCGAAGAACAGCGGTGTCGATGAGCTGGTGGCGTAAACGCCAACGGCGAGTCGAGGAACGTCGACGCCCTCAGAAACCATGCGGACCGCGACCATCCAGCGGCTCGTTCCCGCTGAGAACTCATCGATGCGGTCTGAGGCTTCCTTCTCATCGCTCAACACGACAGTCGGTGATTCACCGGTGATGCCGTGGAGGATCTTCGCGTACGCCCGTGCTGCCGTCTGGTCCGTTGCGATAACGAGACCACCGGCATCCGGGATGCCATGACGCACCTCGCTGAGACGCCGGTCGGCGGCCTGCAGCACCTGCGGGATCCACTCCCCCGCCGGGTCGAGCGCTGTGCGCCAGGCCTGGGAGGTGATGTCCTTGGTGTTGCCCTCGCCAAGCCTGGCTTCCATTTCATCGCCGGCGTTCGTACGCCAGCGCATGTGTCCGGCGTAGACCATGAACATCACGGGCCTGACGACGCCGTCCGCAAGGGCGCGGCCGTACCCGTAGTTGTAGTCGGTGAGTGACGTGCGGATGCCGTCTTTGTCTGGCAGGTAGCTGACAAACGGGATCGGTGCCGTGTCAGAGCGGAACGGCGTTCCGGTCAGGGAGAGGCGACGCGTGGCGGGTTCGAACGCCTCACGAATGGCGTCGCCCCAGCTGAGAGCATCACCACCGTGGTGCACCTCGTCAAGAATGACGAGGGTTCGGTGTGATTCGGTGATGTCCTTGTGCAGGGCGGCGCGAACCGCGACCTGAGCGTAGGTTACGGCGACGCCGTGGTAGTGACTTCCGTAGCGGCCGTCAGCGTTCGAGAACATGGGGTCGAGTCGGATGCCGGCGCGGTGCGCGGCATCCGCCCACTGCCGTTTGAGGTGTTCGGTGGGTGCGACCACGGTGATGCGGTCGACGGTTTTGCGTGCGAGCAGCTCTGCAGCGAGCCGCAATGCGAATGTCGTCTTGCCAGCGCCGGGTGTTGCGGCCGCGAGGAAATCACGTGGCTCGTGAACGAAATAGGCCGTCAGCGCCTCTTCCTGCCAGGCACGAAGCTTGGAGACCGTTCCCCACGCTGCGCGTTCGGGGAAGGTGG
>JAZQRG010000549.1:0-3756 GCA_045629445.1 Mycetocola sp.
ACGAGCGAAATTGCCGCGGCAAGGATGAAGCACCCGGCGAATGGCCAGGCACCGCCCGCTCCGACGAGCGCGGCAAACACGATCCCGGTCGACGCGAGCGCGAGCGCCCCGCCGAGCGAATCAGAGATCGAGAGCGCCGAGCTGTTGAATCCCTGGTCGCGATCGGTCGAGTATGAGAGCGTCATCACACTGAGCCGCGGATACATGAGGCCCATGCCAGCGCCACCGAACAGCCAGCCGCCGATCACCACGGCTGGCGAGAGTTCGAACACCGCCGTTGCGACGGCAGTGAGGATGGCCAGCAGCACGAGTGCCGTTCCGATCCGCATCGCGTTCACCGAACTGAGGGCGGTGTCGAGCCTGCCCTGGAGCCACGACGCACTCGCCCAGGTGAGCGCGGCGCCGGTCAACGCGAGTCCGGAGAGCGCCGCCGAATAGTCATAGCGATCGGTGAGGAGGTAGGGAATGTATACCTCGGCGCCGAAGAAGGCGGCGGAGATGAGACCGCGCAGGAGGATGACACTCGGCAGTCCACGGGCAGCACGAAGAGCACCGCGAGGCAGAAGCGGTCGGACAGCGACGAGCGCGACCACGATGGCTGCAACGGCGACGACACCGACGAGAGCACCATCGAGCCGTGAGGAGAGGTTGAGGCCGAGCACCGCGGCAGCAGCGAGCACGGCCCAGGCGATCTTGTCGAGCGCCCATGGCGGTCTGGACGCCAGCTCGATCGGAGGGCCATCGCGCAGCATCCGCAGCGCCGGAACCACCATGAGCATCGCGATGAGAACGAGCACGACAACACCGAGGAACACCCAGTGCCAGCTCGTCAGTTCAGCGACGACACCGGCGGCGAAGGGGCCGATGAGCGACGGCACCACCCACGCCGCCGCGAATCCGGCGAAGATCCGCGGGTGCAGGGCTGCCGGATAGATTCGGGCGACGACAACGTAAAGCGCAACGTTCATCGCTCCAGAGCCGAGCCCCTGCACGAGCCGACCGATGAGGAACATCGTCATGTCGGCAGCGAGACCGGCGATCACCAGGCCGGCGATGAACATCCCGACCGAGGTGAGAAGTGCGGCCACCGGACCGTTGCGGTCGGACCAGTTGCCAGCGACGACCATCCCGATGACCCCGGTTGCGAGCGGCCCCGCGAAGGCGAGCGCGTAGAGTGCAGCTCCGTCGAGGTCGGCGCTCACGAGCGGCATGATCGTCGTGACCGCGAGCGACTCGAACGCGCCGAGGAAGACGAGCGCGCACGCGCCGATCGTCACCCAGAGGTACCCCGGCGAGAAAATCCCTGGCGCGCTCGGGGTACCGCTGGAAGATTCCGCCTGCAGCCCGGCGTCAGAAGTCACGAAGAGTGCCTCACATCAACGCTTCTTGAGCGCCTTGCCGAGCGCACGATCCACGTCGGCGAGGAGGTCATCGACGCTCTCAAGCCCAACGGAGAGCCGGATCACGTTGGCAGGAACAGCAAGTTCGGTTCCGGCCACCGACGCGTGGGTCATCTCGGCCGGGTAATTCACGAGTGACTCGATGCCGCCGAGCGATTCAGCGAGCTGGAAGACCCGAGTCTTCTCCGCGAACCGTCTCGCCACCCGTTCGCCACCGGTGAAGGCGACCGACAGCATCCCGCCGAAGCGTGACATCTGGGATGCGGCGAGCGCGTGGCCGGGGTGGGATTCGAGTCCCGGGTAGTACACGGTCTCGACCGCTGGGTGCTCAGCGAAGTACTCGGCGATGGCCTGGGCGTTCTCGCTGTGCCGCTGCATGCGCACATCAAGGGTCTTGATGCCTCGGCTGGTGAGGAACGCGTCCATCGGGGCTGACACCGCGCCGGCCGCGAACTGCATGAAGCGCACCTTCTCGTGGATCTCGTCGTCGTTCATCACGAGCGCGCCGCCGATGACGTCGGAGTGACCGCCGAGGTACTTCGTTGTGGAGTGGACGACGACGTCAGCGCCGAGGGTGAGCGGCTGCTGCAACGCTGGCGACGCAAAGGTGTTGTCGACGACGACCGTAAGCCCGGCTGCGTGCCCGACCTCGGCCAGCTCGGCAATATCGGTGATCTTCATGAGCGGGTTCGACGGTGTCTCAACCCAGAGCACCTTGGTGTCTGTGGTGATCGCGGTCTGCACCGTGCGCAGGTTCGACATGTCGACGACCGTGTGGGTGACGCCCCAGGCGCCGAAAATCTTGTTGATCAACCGGTAGGTTCCGCCATATGCGTCGTTGCCGAGGATGATGTGGTCGCCCGGCTTGAGGATGCCACGGAGCAGTGCGTCCTCAGCAGCGAGACCTGACGCGAACGAGATACCGTACTTTCCGCCCTCGAGCGCCGCGAGCTGCTCCTCGAGGCCGTTGCGCGTCGGGTTGCCGCCGCGACCATACTCATAGCCGCCGCGCAGCCCGCCGATGTGGGTCTGCACGAACGTCGACGACTGATAGATCGGCGGAATGACCGCACCGGTCGTCGGGTCGAAGTCCTGCCCGGCGTGGATGGCCCGCGTCGCGAAGCCCTGCTTTATGTTCTTGCTGCTCATAGTGTCCTACTCGCTGAGAAAGGTCAGGAGGTCCTGACGGGTGAGAACGGCCTGCGGTTTCCCGTCCTGCAGGACCAGGAGGGCGTCGGATGCTGCCAGTGCGGTCTGCGCGGATTCAAGCGATTCCCCCGCCCCGATGATTGGAAGCGCCGCTTCGGTGACCGAGGAAACGGCATCCGTTGTCGCGATCGAACCGGCGAGCAGTCCGTCGAGGAGCGAACTCTGCGACACCGAACCGACGACCTCGCCGAGGACGACGGGCAAGTCGGCGGCGAGCACGGGCAGTCGTGACACACCGTGCTGCGACATGAGGGCCGCGGCGTGCTGCACGGTGTCGTCGCGACGCACGTGCAGGAGTGACGTTGGGGTCGCGCCAGTTGCCCGGACCACGTCGCCGACCGTACGCTCGTCGTTCTTCGGGCCGATAAAGCCGTGTGAGCGCATCCAGGTGTCGTTGAAGATTTTGGCGAGGTAGCCGCGCCCACCGTCGGGCAGGACGACGACAACGACGGCATCGGCTGGGAGGCTGCGTGCTGCCTCGAGCGCGGCGACGACGGCCATTCCGCTCGAACCGCCGACGAGGAGACCCTCCTCGAGCGCGAGCCGACGGGTCATGGTGAAGGACTCGGCATCCGACACGGCGATGACCTCGTTCACGACGCCCGGGTCATATGCCCCAGGCCACATGTCTTCGCCGACACCCTCGACGAGGTATGGCCTCCCGGTGCCGCCCGAGTAGACGGAGCCCTCGGGGTCAGCGCCGATGATGCGGACACCGCCGTTCGACACCTCACGGAGGAACCGGCCGGTGCCCGTGATGGTGCCGCCGGTGCCGACGCCCATGACGACGTGGGTGACCGTGCCGTCAGTGTCGTTCCAGATCTCGGGACCCGTGGTCTCGTAGTGGCTCAGCGGGCCGTTCTGGTTGAAATACTGGTTCGGCTTGAACGCGCCGGGGATCTCGGCGGCGAGCCGGTCGGAGACGCTGTAGTACGACTCGGGGGAATCAGGGGCGACGCTCGTCGGCGTCACGACAACCTGCGCGCCGTACGCGGTGAGGACGTTGCGCTTCTCCTCACCGACCTTGTCGGGCACGACGAAGATGCACTTGTACCCGCGCGGCTGGGCAACGAGGGCGAGGCCAACGCCGGTGTTGCCGCTGGTCGGTTCGACGATGGTTCCGCCGGGCTTCAGGTCTCCGGATGCC
>JAZQRG010000550.1:0-4991 GCA_045629445.1 Mycetocola sp.
GACATGGCTACGATCCGACTTCTCACTCCAGTTGTCCGATTCTCATGGACCTGTCGAGTCGTCTCATTCCGGTTGCCGGATTCTCACTCCAGTTGTCGAGAGGACGGCGCGCCGCGTAATGCTGCTCCGAGGCGGGAGTAGCTTGCGGTTCAAGCCGGGAGATTCCACAGGAGCACTTTGATCGGGTGCGGGATTCTCCGGAAGGGAGAGTTCTCCGTGACCTTGACCCAAGACTGGCTCGCCGCGATCGACGGGACGAACGCACTCGCGGCGACGATCGAGTTTTCCAGACACGGCCTCCTCCAGCACGCAGACCCCGTCGACGCGGCGCGCGTGGTGTTCGAGGATGCGGATCCGGTACGCGAGTTCCCGTCCTGGCCGGGCAAGCGCAACTTCGAGGGCAAGCTCTGGATGGCCTCGACGAGCCGGCACGTCCCGTTCGAGTCGTTCTGGGAACGCTCGTTCCTGACCACGCTGGACCGGACCGGGGATGTCGTCGGGGTGTCGAGCCAGCCGATGTGGATCCGCTGGCGGTCACCGAAGCGGTCACACGCGCCCGACTATTTCGTGCGCCGCTCCGATGGGAGTGCGCTGCTCGTCGACGTGAGGCCGGTCGAACTGATCAAGCCCGAGGACATCATGAAGTTCGAACTCACCCGGCGCCTTGCCAACGCACTGGGATGGTCATACCTCGTCTTCGATCAGCTGCCCGGAGCCACCCAGGCGAACCTGCGCTTCCTGCTTCGGTACCGCGACCGTGCGTGGCTGGAGGGCGTCGATATCGCCGAGCTCGGGCTCACCGGCCGAATGAGTCTGGGCTCGCTCGCGGCGGCCCTCCGTGGCGTTGCTCGCTCAGGTGTCGGCGCCGCGTATTCACTCGTGTGGAGTGGGGTGGCGCAGGCGGATCTACACCGTCCCTTGTCGATGGCGACCGTCGTCCATCTAGCGGACGGATCATGAGCGTGCATCCTGGCGACATCATCCGGTGGCAGGGCGAGAGCCACCAGGTGGTCGCGATCCGACCCACCTACCTGACCCTGCGCGCCGTCGATGGCGACGGAAACGACGTGGAGTTACTCGCCACCGATCTGCAACATCAGGCGGAACCTGCCGCGCCCGCATCGCTCCGCTCACTGCTGGACCTGCGCAGCTTGCGGAACCTCGACGCGCGCGACCGCAAGTTCGTCGACGTGTGGCTGGAGGAACTCGCGCGATTGGACGATCTCGTGGCGGCGGGCGTGACCAAGCCCGCGGCGCGGCAGCAGATCGTCGACAACGTCAACCGTCGTCTCGGAACCGACTACAGCCCCGTCAAGGTCTCGCGGCAACAACGCGCGCTCGATGAGTTCGGGGTCAGCGGTCTTCTCGATCGACGTCGCCACGGCCTGGCCGACAAACCGGGTCGCTCCTACGACGAACGCCTCATCGAGGCGATCTTGACTGTTCAGGCCGGCCAGGAACGGAAATCCACGGGAACAGGGACGCGACTGATCTGGCTCGTCCGCAGAGAGCTGGACGATCGCTTCGGCGAGGGCGTCGTGCCGATGCCGAGCCGCGCGACGATGTACCGGTTGCTGAATGAGCTCGATGCGGGCAAGCACACGCTCGGGACTGCCCGCGCCCGTCGCACCACGGCGAACCAGCCGGATCACATGCACGGGGTCCGGTCGGGGGTCCGGCCCGGTGAGCAAGTGCTGATCGACACGACACCGATGGAGATCCTCGTCGAGTGCGACGGCGAACCCGTCCGGCCCGATCTAACCCTGCTGTTATGCGAGGCATCCAGGTCGGTGCTCTCCGGCATCGTCACCGTCGGCTCCCGCAGCATCGATCTGGTGGTGGTCCTCGCCCGCGCTCTGGTGCCGTACGCGTCGCGCCCCAACGGCGTGCGTGCGAACCGGCGTCGGGTGTCGGAGGCATGGACCGGCACGGACGGGCTCATGGTGGAGCGATTCGAGCTTATGCGTGACGCGCAGCCGTATGTCTTCCCGGAGTCGATCACGACCGACCGTGGCGCATCTTACGTCTCTCGGCACTTCTCCGATGCTTGTCGGACGTTGGGGATCTCGCTGACTGTCAACGCCGAGTATTCGCCGACGCAGAAGGCGAAGATCGAGCGGATGTTCCGCACCGTGAAGGACCAGTTCACTCAGTATGCGATCGCGTTCCTCGGGCAGAGCACCGACATGCGCGGAGACGAGATCATCGCGACGAGCCAGCTGCTTACCCTCGAGCAACTGCAGGAGCTGTTCGAGGACTGGGTCGCAGTGACCTGGCAGAACCGACCCCACAAGGCGCTGCGCGATCCCCGCAACCCGCGACTGATGCTGACCCCGAACCAGATGGTCACCGCGTACCGGGAAGTCGCGCCGGAACTGCAGGTTCCGCTGGCGGCCGAGAAGTACATCGCGCTTCTCCCGACCGAGTGGCGTGTGATCAACCACTACGGTGTCGACATCGACCTGCGCGTCTACGACTCCACAGAACTCGGCCCGCTGCGGAGAAAGCGGTCACCGCATCATCGGCAGCAGGGCAAGTGGCCGTTCCACGTCGACCCCTACAACCCGATGACGGTGTGGCTGGAGCTCGGCGACCAGTTCCTCCCGCTGGACTGGCGATCTCCGTACAGCGGCGCTCCGATGGCCGACGAAGTGTGGCGGGTCGCGCGTGCTCAAGCAGCCGCCCGCGGCGAGAGCGAGCCGAGCACCAACGACCTCAACGAAGTGATGCGCCGGTTCATGTACAAGGGCAACGCTCTGCCGACGAAGCGGCAGAGCAAGCGCGCGATCAGCGCACGAACCGATCCGCTGGCGATCACCAACAACCTCCCACACATCGTCCCCGCATCCCCACCGGACAGGGAGCCTGCGGGTGCCGACGGTGTTGATGACGAGAAAGTTGACGCCGCGCCCTCAAAGCCGGCATGGCCGGTCGCTGCGCCTTTCGGGATGACCCGATCGCCGGATGAGGCGTGACTACGATGTTCGACGACTTGCTGGGCGACTTCGACTTCGACGCCCCATCCACCGACTTCGACTACGCGACCAAGGAAGGCTGGCGCGAGTTCGTCGACTTCGTCGCGCAACGCCCGCTCCCGATCACCCAGGCTGAGTACAACGCGATGGACTCCTCAGAGCGGGCCCTGTTCAACATCGCACGCGAACGATACATGACACTCGGCGCCCGGGTCGCGACCCCCTCGCTGCGGCAGGTCGCCGTCGCGATCAGCCACGCAATGGCCGACAACCGCTCCCCGGACGCCAGCAAAGCCGGGGTGATCATCTCCGGCCGGCCAGGTCTCGGAAAGACCACCGCGGTCCAGGAGTTCGGGCGCGCGTTCGAGCGAGCCCGACGCCAGCGGGCCACAGCCACTCGGCGCAACTTGATCCCTGTGGCATACGTCCCGGTACCCACGCATGCGACGGCGAAGACAATGATCACCAAGCTCGCCGACTTCTACGCCATCCCGTACTCTCGCAACGCGAACTACGAGGTCCTCCTCAGCCGCGTCAGCCACGTGATGCGCGAATGCCGCACAGAACTCGTGATCATCGACGACATCCACCGGCTCGATCTGCACTACCGCGGCAACGAGCAAGTCGCCGATGCGCTCAAGGAACTGTCCGAGAGGTGTCCCGGCACGATGGTGTACGCCGGGGTCGACGTCGCCCGCAACGGCCTGTTCTGGGGCTCGCGTGGCGAACAGATCATGGCCCGATTCGAACTGGTCAAGTTCGACACCTACGGGACCGGCGAGACAGCGGACGCCGCGGTGTGGGGGCGCATCCTCGTCGACCTCGAAGACTCCTTGTGCTTGATCTCGCAACCTGACGTGGAGATCCTCACCGTCGCTGCCGAGCTCCGCGACCTATCCCGCGGCTCCATCGGCCGCGTCGCCCGAGCCGTCCGCCGAGGCGCGCGCCGCGCCATCGAGCAACACACTGAACGCCTCGACCTCGACGACGTGCTCGCGTCGCTGGCGAGAATCCGTAAGGCGGAAGGCTGGGTCGAGGAAGAAGAGAACCGGCCCTCACCGCGGCCCAAACGAGGTCGACCTGCGCGAGCGAAATGATGAGGAAGCTCCCCGTGCTCATCGAACCGTTCGCGGGAGAAACCGCCAGCAGCGTCTACCGCAGACTCGCCGACCGCAACGCCGTGCCGACTGGGGAACTGTGGACCACGATCCGTCACGCGCGCCCGCGGCTTCCGCTGCGAACGACACCCAAGCTCGTGCCGCAGCTGGTAGAACAACTCGGAGACCTCCCACCCGGCTTCTTCGACGGTCGCCGCGCTGACCGCCTGTTCGTCCGCTGCATTCACGCCGACTGGCGACACAACAACTGCCCGATGTGCGCGCCCCTGCCGTCTGCCGTCACGAAATGCAGGCGATGCACCGGCGGTGAACCCGTCGAGGTGCGCACCCGGATCGGAGCGGTGTGTGCGCGACACCGCCGATGGCACTACGCGGGAGCGGACCGCGACCTCGCGCGAAGCGCCGACTTCTTTCGAGCCGAACGATGCCTCACCGGCACGCTCTGGGGACGCGGCATCGGCATCGACACCGGCGAACTGGAACTCGCCACGACCCTTCTTCGCGCCACCGATCTCGGACAGGAGGACGAACCTCATCTAACGGCGCTTGAGCGCCACTATCCCGAAGCGGTGCGCCTCGTCGCGCTCCTGACCGAGCCCTGGGCGGAGCAGTTCCTCGCGAACACGAACGTCGGCCCCATCCAGGTCGCCGCACTCGTGGAAGCAGCCGTGAACGCAGTGGCCGCGGGCACGTCGCACGACGTCGATGCTGTCCGCGCTTCCTTTCACGCCGAAGGCCGCGAAGCGGTCATCGGCCTCGACCAACCCGTGCGGCGTCGGTACGGCCGGTCCCCGGGCCTTGATGAACTCGGCATGAGAATCCTGACGTTCGCCCCACGGGTGCGAGCCACATTCCTGCGCCACACCGACGCCCGCAAGCTTCCCACACGGCGACCACG
>JAZQRG010000551.1:0-3695 GCA_045629445.1 Mycetocola sp.
CTTCTGCGACGGTGATGCGCAGGTTCCGCAGTTCGTCGTCGCTCATCGCACACTCACATCCCGCACGTGCACCTCGGAGTTACTGGGGAACCAGACGGTGGCCCCGTTCTCGAAGTCCACTCGCACACCGCCCGATTCGGACGGGGTTGCCGCGACGACCTTGATGGCCGAGTCGTAGGTCACCAGGAACTCACCGACAGCGAGGTCCGTGATGGGGATGAGGCGCGTGGGTGCGGTCATGAGGGGTCCTTAGTGATTCGGTAGCCAGCCTTGACGAGGTCGGTCGCCACCTTGAACGGAACCGGTCCGTCCGAGTGGTCCATCTCGACCTCGATGAGCGCCTGGTTGAACACGGCCACTTGCGCGAGATCGATGGGCGGGTTGGCTTCGAGGTAGGCGGCCAGGGCGAGGCCGTCGAGAGCGTCCTGCTTAATCTCCGCCGCATGCTTGTGCGCCAGGTTGACGGGCCAGGCGATCCGGCCGTCGATGCGGATGTGGTCGCCATCCCGCGTCACCTCGGGCAACTCCGCCTTGTCGATCACGATGACGTTGAGCTCGGTGCGGATCGCGTCGAGGAAGTCGGCGCGGGTGGGGTTCGCGAGGAAGCGCTCGGTAGATCCGACGCGGCCCTGCACGTAGACACGAGGCTCCCCGTCGTGCGTGAGAATGTCGCCGATATTGACCTCGAAACGGTCATCGTGGGCGCACCTAATCGACTTGCTGCTCATTCCACATCTCCAAAGGTCTGGCGCGGACGTGCGGGAAGGGTGAAGGGCGGGTCTCGCGGGTCCAGGACGGTCATGCCGGCCGCGCGCCAGAAGGCCGCGTCGGACGGTGCGCACGTCCACGACGTCTTGCCGTTGGGGTGCGTGACGATCGCGGGACCGGTTGCGGGGCGGACGAGCGGGTTGTCCTGCAACTCGATCAGCGCGAGCAGAACGTCAGCGAGGACGGGTGCGGTCGGCGTCTCGGTCTCGGTGAGCGCCTGGGTTGCCGTGAGCTCAGGCTCGATCGGCTCGGGCTGCTCGGTGTGTGCGGCTCGCATCTCGGCGAACTTGCGGCGTGCGTTGCGGAGGTTCATCGGGGCTTCCTTGTCTGGCGGGCCGACTTGGAGCGCTTGAACTCGTCGGCGGGGACGTGGCGAACGGATGCGAGGTAGTCGTCCACGTCCTGCTGCGTGAACTTCACGCGGCCGGGTGTCGGGCGACGGTGGGGAAGGTCTCGGATGTGGCGCTTGGCGTAGTCGACGGACATGCCGGTACGTCGCGCCCACTCGGAGTAGCCGAAGGGAACGTCCTCGGGGTCGGTCATGCGGGCTCCTGGAGGCAAGAAGGCCCCGACCGGATGTGGTCGAGGCCTTGCGGGTGGGTTGGGTTGAGGTTGTAACGGCGTCGCTCGAATGGTCAGAGGCTGACGCCGCTCGTGCCCCGTCGCCGATCTGTGAGCGCGCGGCGGGGCTGGGGGACTAGTTGAGTCGACCCTTCGCAATCAGGGCGACGTCGGTGATCACGGCATAGGGGTCGCGCTCGATGAAGCGAGACCAACGCGTGGGCTCTTCCTCGATGCGACGCGCGATGACCTGTCGCGTGGCGATCTCGACCTCTTCCATGAGGTGTTCGACCAGGGCCGGACCGCCTGTCTCGTCGACCCATGAGCCGCACACGCAATACTCGTAGAGGCCGAAGGAGCCGGTTGCAGTCTTGATCTGGTGGACAGCGTCAACCGCTTCCGTCAGGGCGCTCATGCCGCCACCAGCCCGAGTCGGCGGGCGGCCGCCCGGTCGTTCCTGCTGATCTCACGGAAGGCTTCACGAGGCGTCGGGTCCGACATCGTGCCGCCGTTCTTCTTGGCGTACGCGCAGATCTCCGTGTGTGCGTCGAGGTCCGTGTAGTCGTCGAACATCTGCTGCATCTTCTTGGCGAGCTTCCTGGCCTGGAAGCGGGCGAGGTCGATGCGCTTCTCGGCGACGACCTCTTCGACGCGCTTCTCCCAGCCGGTCTGTGTAGTAGGCATGGCTGTATCTCGTTTCTCCCTAGGCGAACCAGCGGGGTGAGGGTGTGGCTGTGCATCCGAGCGGCTAGGCCGACCGGTTGCGGGGTGAGAGGTGGGGTGAGTCTGAGGGGAAGTGGTAGCCGCTATGCGGCCGTGGTCCTACGCTTCTCTGCGAGGACGTCTGCGATGACTGCAACGACGTTCCCAACCCAGTAGTGAGTGGGGCTCGCCTTGCCGGTCTCAACCTTCGAGATGTATGAGGCCGAAGTTGGGACGCGGCGGGCAACATCTTCGAGAGTCATTGAGGCAAGTGTCCGGAGTGTCCGGATGCTCTCACCTGCTGCGTTGTTGTCTGCCATAGCCAAGAACCTACTCTTCTTGTCTATGTGGTGCAAGTAACAATCACTTCTTTCACCCGCTCTCTTGACCGCGACAGCCAAGAAAGGCTAGTGTTTTACTCATGACAGAGACCTTCGGTAGCCAAGAAACTCGTTCCGCCGCTCGTGCGGCAGGACAAGGCGAGTCGCCTTGGGCGGCGCAGGTCTTGGATGCTCGGAGGCGGCTGGGGCTCACGCAGGAAGAGCTCGCGGAGCAGGCTGGCGTTGGACTCGGCACCGTGAAGAACATCGAGTCCGGCAAGGTCAAGCCTCAGCGCGCGAAGTTGGAAGCGATCAAGGCCGTTCTTGGCCTCGGCGTCGTGCGCGAGCAGTCATGGACCGAGGAAGAGTGGCAGATCGCAGAGGTCGTCGTCGCCCTCTACTCGCGAATGCCGGAGAGCGAGCGCGCGGCAGCAGCCGGCAAGGTCACGGCGTTGTTCGCGGAGATGCTGACGAGTGGTGGAGCCTCGACGGCAGACGCCCCCCAGGTCGAAACGCGCGCGGGTACCACGGGCAACGTGGTCGAGTGGGCGCGGAAGACGCACGGACCGTCCCAGGCACGTGCTCGGGGTGCGCGAGGCACCACTGGGCGAAGCAAGCCCTGACACACACGTTCCGCACCATCGCGCCACCCCCAGCGGTAAACATGCGTTCAAGGTAGCGTCACCCTCTGACATGCGACTAGGGGTGAAAGCGTTTCCCAAACTGTGATAATGAGCAGGGCGTAGACGGCGAAAAGCCCCCACCTCGCGAGTGCGAGATGGGGGCTTCGTTGTGTCACGGGTTCATGACGTGGCGCGATGTCACGGTGCGGCGACGTGTCTCGATGTCTCTATTCTTGCGACATCACGACTCGATCTGCGGCATGGCGAACGTCATCGCGTCCGTGAGCGCGGTCGCTGCCATGGCGAGGTGGGCGGGCTCTAGGTGACCATACCTGTCTACCGTGACGGTGATGCTCTGGTGCCCGAGGTGGCGCTGGATGACCGGCAGAGACACGCCAGCTCGGATCATCCACGAAGCGCACGAGTGACGCATGTCATGAATCCTGGGCTTCTTGCCGATGGCAGGAAGGGCCGCGCGAGCCGCTGGCTGCCAGACGGCCGTATGGAACCGCGGACCCCGCCACGGACGGCCTTGCGTGTTCGTGAAGATGAGTTCGTCGGGACCCTTGCCCTCGATGCAGCGGGCGAACACCTCGACCGTCTGACGGGGCAGGGCGATCGTCCGTCGCGAGCGCTTCGTCTTCGGCGGGCCAAGAACGTGCTCCTTGGAGTCCGTCCACTTCCACGAGCGCGAGACGGTGAGCAGCCCGTGCTCGAGGTC
>JAZQRG010000552.1:0-4109 GCA_045629445.1 Mycetocola sp.
GACGCGACCGGGCTGGACCGATCGCCCGTCATGGCACGTCTTCGGGTCGGAGGACCAGAACATTCCGGCCGCTGTATTGCGCGCGGGCGCTGAGCGCGCTGGCTCCAGGGGTACAACCGAACTCACCGGCGTCTCCCATGCGACCAGCGTGTCGAGGCCGGCTGACGTGGCGGCCACCATCGCCTCCGCCGTTGACGCCGTGGTTGGAGCCACCATCCCGGCATGAGAACGCGGGCACAGTGGGGCGCGGTGAGAATCGACCGCCGTGCCCCATGTGCTCTGCCCAAAAAAGAATCGGTCACCGTGTCACAGTTTGGGGCGCTGCCCGGTCTGAGTGGGAGAGGGCATTCTGCGGTCCTCGACGCATCGACAGGAATCGACAGGACCACGGCCATGACAACCAACCTCCAGGACGCACTCGCCGTTTTCCGCGAGGTGCGCCCGCGCCTGTTCGGCATTGCCTACCGGATGCTGGGAAGTGCGCACGAAGCGGAAGACATCGTGCAGGAGGCCTGGCTGCGCTGGCAGGGCACGGATCGCACCGTGGTTGAGAACCCCGCCGCCTTCCTTGCCACGACAACGACTCGGCTGGCCATCAACTCCCTGCAATCTGCGCGCGCACGGCGCGAGACCTACGTCGGCCCCTGGCTGCCCGAGCCGGTCGACACCAGCAATGACCCTGCCCTGGGAGCGGAACGTGGTGAAGCGCTGAGCTTTGCCGTGCTGGTCATGCTGGAGCGGCTGACCCCGACGGAACGCGCCGCATACGTCCTTCGTGAAGCCTTTGCATACTCGTACTCGCAGATCTGCGAGATCGTTCAGGTGTCCGAAGTGGCGACGAGGCAACTCGTGAGCCGGGCGCGCAGGCACCTCGAGGGAGAACGTAAACGCGAGGTGTCACCCACCGAACAGCGACGACTCCTGTCTGCTTTCGTGTCGGCGGCACAGTCCGGTGAGCTGGACGAGCTCGAGCGACTGTTCGCGGAAGACATCGTCTCGTACTCCGATGGCGGTGGTGTTGTTCGGGCATCCAAGTTCCCGGTGCGGGGCAGGTCGACAGTGGCAAAGTTCGTTCGTGCCTTCCACACCCATTTCTGGACCGGCGTTGTTATCGACGAAGCCACGACGAACGGTCAACCCGCGGTGATCCTCTCGCGGGACGGGACGGTGTTCGCCGTTGTCTCCGTCGTCGCATCACCGGATGGCATCGACCAGCTGCTGTGGATGATGAATCCGCACAAGCTCGCTGCCGTGACGGCCCGTGCCGCATGATGATGTCATCGCCCGTCTGCGTCACGCGCTCAACACCGGCGATGACCTTGCCCTCATGGTTCTGCTCGACAGCTCTGTTCGGATGCTCGTCGACACCGGTGACGATTCCGGCGGTGTCATGCGCGGCCGACCGGCCTGCACCGCTCGCTTGCGCGCCATCCGCGAGGCTCACGACAGTGCGACCTTCGTTGAGGTCTCGGTCAACGGAGCTGCCGGTCTGGCGTTGCGCGAGCACGACGGTCGCGACGCCGCGGTCCTCGCCATCGGGAGCAGCGCGAACGGCGAGGTTGACCGGCTGTGGCTGTCTGCCTCCCCACACAAGCTCTTGTTCTGGAACCGGCAGCGTTTCCCGGATGCCTGAACCAACGCCGTGCGTCACAGACAGGCCAGCCATCCGGTCACAGCTGTCATCGGGAGCGGAAACCCGCTGCCACGTCCAGAAGGGAACATCATGAACATCGTCGTCATCGGAGGCACCGGCCTCATCGGTTCGAAACTCGTCGCCGGGCTGGAGAAACACGGTCATGGGGCGATCGCCGCATCGCCCGCGTCCGGGGTCAACACCCTCACGGGCGCTGGTCTTGAGGATGTCCTCACCGACGCAGAGGTCGTCATCGATGTCTCGAACTCCCCCTCGTTCGACGCGCCGGCCGTTGGTGACTTCTTCACCACCTCAACAACGAACCTCCTGAACGCATCACGTGCCGCAGGCATCCGTCATTACGTTGCGCTGTCGGTTGTCGGAACCGATCGGCTTTCGGAGAGCCCGTATTTCCGGGCGAAGATTGCCCAGGAAGGGCTCATCGTCGACGGTGGACTGCCGTACACGATCGTGCACGCGACCCAGTTCTTCGAGTTCGTGACGAGCATTGCGAATTCGGCGACGATCGATGGTGACGTGCACCTGGCCCATGTGGGCATTCGGCCGATGGCTGCAGACGATGTCGCGGCGGCTGTCGGCCGGGCAGCTGTGAGCGAGCCGGTGAACGGGATAGTTGAGGTCGCCGGCCCCGAAGAGTGGTACCTCGACGATTTGGTGCGCACCGGGCTGGCGTTCCGCGACGATGCGCGTCCCGTGCGCACCGACCCTGCCGCGAGGTACTTCGGCGCACTTCTCGGACCGGACACGCTCTTGCCCGGGCCAGACGCCGAGCTCGCCAGCACCCGTTTCGAGACGTGGCTTCCGGCGAACCCCGTCCCCGTGGGTCACTGACGCGAAGGGAGGACTGTCATGACGCGCAATTTCAGCTTCGAGTACCCCGATGCCGCCGGTTATCCTGACGGCGCCGGTTTCCTTGACGAGGGCACTGCGGCACTCATCGAGGAAGTGCAGGCCCGGGCAGCGACGGACGTCGACCGCCCCTCAGCAGACACCAACTCCGAGATCTCGGTGCACCGGCAGAACGACGAGAACGTGTACGTCGCAATGTTGGGCTCACGCGAGATTGCCACCCTGCGATTCGCCCCGGTCGCCGATCGGATCGACGTGCTCGCCACAACCGTTGTCCCCGCCTTCCGCGGTCGTGGCATTGCCGCTGACCTCATCGCCGATGTACTCGATGACCTCCGCGCACGTGGGAAGCGGATTCGCGTGCATTGCGGGGTCGTCGCGGCGTTCATCGCCAGCAACCCGCAGTACTCCGACCTGATGGATGCTGCGGGTGAGGACCGGTAACCAGAAGTGAGTGCCCCGGCGTGAGGTGGTTGCCACACGTCGGGGTATTCCTCATGGGCAGGGGCACCGTCGGTTCGATCAGACGGTGTTCCAGTGGCGGAGCATCAGCGGGTGCAAGCGGATCCACATCACGCTGACGAGCCGCCCGCTGAAGTCGATCGAGATCGTGGCGGCCGTCCCATCGTCCCGGGTGAGGAAGAGTCCGGCCTGGCCGTTCACCGAGCGCTCGAGAAGGCGTCGCCCCGGTTGTGCTCTCATTCCGAGGAGAAGCAGCGTGATCGCGTCGTAGCGGCCACCGATCACTTTCATGGAGCGGCCCTCAGCTCGGCCATCATCGACAACGACAGCGACGGTCGGTTCGAGAAGGGATTCGAGACGGCCGGCGTCCCCGTCCTCGAGCGCGTGACGCAGGTTCCGCACCGCCCGATAGTGCACCGGCCGCGCGAGCCATTCCCACGCTGCCGCCAACGGCCCCGGTGCCGGGTGTTCGGTCGATGCTCTTTTCGTTGCGATAACTGACATGGCGTTTCCCAGCTCGTCGTGAATGACGCTGCCGGTCTCCTTTCGGCCTTTCGCGAATCCGCTCAAGCGGAATTGAAAGCTAAGACCCGACAGGAAGCGGTTTTGTGACTCCTGCCGGTTCATTGCCGTGCCGGTCCGCCGAACCATGGACCGGTGTCCTTTATACGCTTTAGCATGCTGGCATGGAAGACATTGCGGATATCAGGGTGGTCTCGGCAGCGGATGCCGCGTGGCTCGACGTGCAGGCGGTCTTCGGAACACGCGGAGACCCGTCGAGTTGCTGGTGCCAGTACTTCAAGATGGACAATGCCGAGTGGAAGACCGCGAGCCGGGAAACCTGCGAGCCCCTGCTCAAACGGCAGGTGGAGGAGCTCGACCCGCCGCCTGGGCTCATCGCCTATCAGGGCGACGCTCCGGTTGGCTGGTGCGCCGTCGAGCCGCGTTCGAACTACCCGAGGCTCAGCCGGGGAAAGGTCGTGCAGGCGAGCACGGAGCCGGTCGACGACCCGACGGTCTGGGCCGTGACCTGTTTCGTCGTGCGGGTTGGTTTCCGGAAGAGAGGCATCGCCACCGCCTTGCTTGCCGCAGCGGCCGACCATGCTCAGGCGCACGGCGCGCGCGTGCTCGAGGGATACCCGGT
>JAZQRG010000553.1:0-1638 GCA_045629445.1 Mycetocola sp.
CCCTCTCCGCTGGCAGACCTACCGCTCAGGTGACGTGTTCGAGCTCACCGATTACCTGCTCACGCTCACCGAGCACATCGATATCACCGTGGTCGACGGATCGCCCGGCTCCGTCTTCGCCGCCCACCATGCGCTCTGGGGCGATCTCGTTCGTCATGTTCCGCCGACCGGTCCGTCGACGGGCAACGGCAAGGTCGCCGGCGTGCTCACCGGCATCCGTCTCGCCCGACACCGCAGGGTGATCCTCGCCGATGACGACGTTCGCTACGACCGACGCAGCCTCGAACGGATGGTCGCCGAACTCGAGAACGCCGACCTCGTGCGCCCGCAGAACTACTTCACGGCACTGCCCTGGCACGCGCGCTGGGACACCGCCCGCAGCCTGCTGAATCGCGCCGTGGCATCCGACTATCCGGGAACCCTCGGCATTAACCGCGACCTCGTGCTTGACCTCGGCGGATACGACGGCGATGTCCTGTTCGAGAACCTCGAGCTCATCCGCACAATTCGGGCTGGTGGTGGTCGAGAGCGCCGCATTGACGACCTGCTGGTCGGCCGCACCCCGCCGACGGCCGCCCACTTCGCCCGCCAGCGCGTGCGGCAGGCCTACGACGACTTCGCCCAGCCGCCCCGCCTCGCGCTCGAGCTTGCCCTGCTGCCGCTGCTTGCGGTGAGCATCCGTCACCCGCTGCGTCTGGCGGTCCTCGCGGCGGCAGCGATCGCTCTCGCCGAGCTCGGTCGACGGCGCCGAGGTGGCACCCGCGTCTTCCCGCCGACCAGCGCGCTGTGGGCGCCGGTCTGGCTGCTCGAACGTGCGATCTGCGTCTGGCTTGCTCTCGGCCAACGGATGCTGGGGGGCGCGAAGTACGGCGACTCCCGTCTGAAGAAAGCGGCCAATACCCCGACCGCGCTGCGCGAGAGACTCGCGAAGCCGCGGCTGGTCAGCGCCGACTGATCTCCGACATCCAGTACAGCTAGCGCCGACGCGCCCGCCGCTCCAGCGCACCCGTCACAGCTTTCTCCACCTCGACGATCAAGAAAATCGCGATCGCGAAGCCGAGCGCAGTGCCCCACTCCCCAAGACCGATGGACGACGTGTCGAACCAGGTCTGCACGACCGGCGCGTAGGTGAAGATGAGCTGGAGCACGAGGAGGGCCGCAATCGAGTACCAGACCGCGCGGTTGCCGAACAGGACCCGCGGCGACACACTTGTCGTGCGAAGGAATCGACAGTTAAAGAGGTAGGTGGCCTGGCCGAGCACGAGCATTGTGACGGCGCTGGTTTGTGCGTTGGCGAAGGTGTTGCCGGTGTTGAGCTCAAGGAAGAAAACCCCGATGGTGGCCGCGGTAATGAGCACGGCAACGAGCGCAATCCGCGGCATGAGAATCCGGTCGATCACCGGGGCATGCCTGTCCCGCGGCGGCCGCTCCATCACCCCGCGCTCCGCCGGCTCGTAGGCCAGCGCCACCGACAGGGTGACACCCGCCACGAGATTCACCCACAGCACCTGGGCTGGCTGCAGCGGCGGTTCGAACCCGCCGAGCACCGCCGCCATCACCACCAGCGCCTGCCCGAACGTCGTCGGCAGCAGGAAAATCACCGACTTCTGAATGTTGTCGAAGATCCGGCGCCCCTCG
>JAZQRG010000554.1:0-8283 GCA_045629445.1 Mycetocola sp.
GGCGGGCTGGCCATCTCCGGTGTGACGGCCTGGGTCCTCGCGACACTGGTCGTCTGGATCATCACCGCGCTCGGCGTCTGGATCCTGATGGGCATCGTCCTCAAGAGGCACGCGGCGAAGCGGCAGGCCGCAGGATAGTGAGACGGCGGGTCGAGCAATGCGGCGCGAGCAACAACGGGTAGCAACGCCGGACAGCCGACATGAAAAGTGGATGCCGCCAAACGGTACGAAAGACGGGCAGGCTGCGAATCGCAACCTGCCCGTCTCGGTGAGGAACGGCATCCGTTCGGTCAGGCGGATACCGGCTTGTCAGCGGAGGCCAGCAGCTCGGCGAGCCGCTCGTAACCCTCGTTGACGCCCTTCTCCATGCCGGACTGCACCATGCCATCGCGGCCCTCGACGCTCGGGAACACGCTGCGACCATGCAGCCGGGTGCGGCCGTCGCCCAGGTCCTCGAACGACATGAACTCGAGGCTCACCGCTCCGGGAAAGCCCTCAAACTCGAAGGTCTGCACGATGCCGTTCTCGACCGATGCCGAGTGCACGACGCCGTTGAACGGGTAGGCGTTGTCGCCATCGTGCTGCACGTAGCGATAGCCGCCGCCGGTCGTGATGTCCCAGCGCTCGACCTCCATGTCGTAGCCGCGCGGGCCAAGCCATTGAGTCACGAGTTCGGGGTCGGTGTGCGCGCGGTAGACAGCATCGACGGGGGCATCGATGTCGCGCTGGATCTCGATGAACGGCAGCCCCTCTGGAGCCGTGATCGTGGTTGGATTCGTCATTTCTCGTCCTTTCTCTCTTGTGGGGTGGTGACGTGCGAACCGGCCAGGACGTCGTCGAGCCGGCGGAAGCGTGATTCGGTGGTCAGCCGATAGGTGTCGATCCAGGCGGTGAGTTCCTCGAGAGCCTCGGGGACGAGCGCGGCCGGCCGTCGCTGGGCGTCGCGCGAACGGCTCACGAGCCCGGCCTGCTCGAGCACGGCAATGTGCTTCGAGACGGCCTGTTTCGTGATGGCGAACGGCTCGGCCAGCTCGTTGACCGTCGCTGGCCCGCGGCTCAGTCGCGCAACGATCGCGCGGCGAACCGGGTCGGCGAGAGCCATGAACGCCCGGTTGAGGCGTTCATCAGCATCGGAACCCGTCGTCATTATCAACCTTTTTGTTTATCAACCTATGTGTTGTTAACGGTAGAACCGGCCGGTCCGCTCGTCAAGACCCACGAAGAAAAAGTGCAGACGACGACGGATGCCGTGAGCACCGAGTCGAGGAACGCCCTGTCGAGCGAGTCCAGCGGTGTGGTAGTTCTGGAGGGTGTCTGAATCAACCGGCCCCGTGGCATCCGCTCACCTCAACCAGGCGGTCGCACTTGCCGTCGAGAACGTGGCGAACGGCGGCGGGCCGTTCGGTGCGGTAATCGTGACCGCGGAGGGCGGCGTGTATTCGGGCACCAACCGGGTGACCGTGGACAACGACCCGACCGCGCACGCGGAGGTGGTGGCGATCCGTCGGGCGTGTGCCGAGCTCGGTACCTTCGACCTGTCCGGGTCGACCCTCTATGCGAGTTGCGAGCCCTGCCCGCTCTGTGTCGCCGCGTCACTCTGGGCACACATCGACACCGTGTTCTATGCGGCAGACCGATACGATGCCGATCGAGCCGGTTTCGACGACAAACGGTTCTTCGACCACTTCGCCGGCATCGCGCCAGCGATCACCGTCGCACCGGGCACCGCAGACGAGCCACTCGCGCCGTTCGAGGCCTGGGCCTCTACTGCCGACCGAACGGAATACTGAATGTCCACTCCCCCGCCGAACGGCCAGCAGTTCCCGCCCAACGGCCAGCGGCCTCAGACCGGCCAGCCGTACGGCGAGCAGTACAACCAGCCGTACCCACCGGTCCCGCCCGGAGGTCGGCAATACCCGCCGACTCCCCCGCCGCGCCGGATGTCGCGCGGCGCCCGCATCGCACTCGCCATCGGCATCCCGGTGCTTGCGCTCCTTCTGCTTCTCGGACTCGCAATCGCCATCGTCGGCGCAACGCGAACCGGCCCGATCAGCGAGAGCATCGATGCTGCAGCGGGCTCGAGCGTCGTTCTCGACGTGCCGAACGCCGTCATCGCCCTCAGCCCGAGCGACGACGATGGCGTCCACGTCACCCTGTCCGGCGACTATGCGGGCGCCCAACCGACGCTCGAGGTCACGGATGTCGACGGAGAGACGGTGATCACCGGCGGATGCCCGCGCGGCTGGTTCGTGTTCAACCGGTGTTCGGTTCGCATCGAGGTGGCGCTCCCCGCCGACCTGAACGTGACCTCCGATGGCCAGAACGGCAGCGTCACCGCGAGCTCGCTCGATGGCGACCTCGACCTGTCGACGACAAACGGCTCGATTCTCGTCAACAAGGCGAGCGGTGCGCTCGACCTCGGCACGACCAACGGCCGCATCGAGCTCACCGACTCACGATCGACGGAGGTGGAGGCCGAAACGACAAACGGGGCGGTGCGGCTCGAGTTCGCCGAGGCACCCGAACAGGTATCGGCCGAGAGCACCAACGGTGAGATTTTCGTGCGCGTGCCCGACGACAACCAGAGCTACCGGGTCGAGGCAGACACGACGAACGGGTCGGTGGAGACCGCAGACATCCGCACCGACCCCGACTCGGATCGGTCGATCTCCGCCAACACAACGAACGGCCGCGTCACGATCGAGCAGGCAGGATAACCGAGAGAAGGAGTTGGACAGATGAGCGTGAAACTCAACGAGAAGGCATTTCGCCACGCGAAAAGCCTGATCGGCAAGGGCACCGTGGTTCGCGATGAACGCGACGACTGGAGCGAACACGCTCCGTCAGCTGAGGACGAGAACCACTTCCTCGAGAAGGAGAACTGGTCGGAGTACGCGAAGTGGTACCTCGGCGTCGACGACGAACGCCCCGATGACACCAAGGGGCACTACAAGTTTCCGATCGGCGACTTCCGCAAGGTGCATCGGTGTGCGGTCATCTCGGCCGAGAGCCGCGCTGGCCAGAATGACTATGACGCCATCCGGGATGCCCTTGGCACGCTCCCCGAGAAGATCGACGCCGACTGACCGGTCCGCTCGCCGCTCCGGCGCCCCACGAAAGGAACGTGACCGTCCATGAAACCCATCGACGCCCTGGACGAGATCGCGTTCCTGCTCGAGCGCGACCTCGCGTCGCCCTACAAAACCAAGGCGTTCCGCACCGCCCTCGCGACAATTGAACCCCTCGGCGACGAGCGGATCGCCGCGGGAGTCGCCGACGGCAGCCTCAAGCGAAGAAAGGGCATCGGCGCAACGACCTGGACGGTCATCGAACAGGCGGTCGACGGTGATGTGCCCGACTACCTCGCCGACCTCCGTGAGCGCATCGGCGGCCCGGTCACCGAAGACGGCACCGAACTGCGCGCGAAGCTCAGGGGCGACCTGCACAGCCACAGCCTGTGGTCTGATGGCACAACCGACCTCGCCACGATGGCGCGCACGGCCGAGCGCCTCGGCCACGACTACCTCGTCGCCTCTGATCACTCGCCGTCGCTGCGCATCGCCAACGGCCTGAGCACCGAGCGACTCGAGCAGCAACTCACCGAGCTCGCCGAGCTGAACGAGGGCTTCGACACCTTCCGCATGCTGTCGGGCATCGAGGTCGACATCCTCGAAGACGGCAGCCTCGACCAAACCGACGAGGTCTTCAAACGGCTGGACGTGGTTGTTGCGAGCGTTCATTCAAAACTGCGGATGCCGTCGGCCCAGATGACGGGACGCATGATCGTTGCCATCCGCAATCCGCACATGAATGTGCTCGGTCACTGCACGGGGCGGCTGGTGCAGGGAGGGCGCGGCACCCGACCCCAGTCGACGTTCGACGCGGCAGCCGTCTTCGCCGCGTGCGCCGAGAATGACGTCGCCGTCGAGATCAACTCACGCCCCGAGCGCCAGGATCCGCCGGACGAACTGATCACACTGGCCATCGACGCCGGATGCCTGTTTAGCATCGACAGCGACGCACACGCCCCGGGCCAACTGGGTCTGCTCGATCTCGGTGCCGCTCGCGCGGACGCGCTCGGGGTGCCAGCCGACCGGATCATCACGACCTGGCCGACCGACCGCCTTCTGGAGTGGTGCGCCCGGCGGTGATCCCCACCTTTTAACCCACAACGGAAGATTTGACCACCTCTTGACCGCATCGCGGCGACAAGCGCACCGTGAGAACAACGCACCGGCCGGTGCGTCGGGGCAGGGAGGAACGCACATGTCGTCAAAAACCATCGTTGTGATCACAGGGGCATCGAGCGGCATCGGTCGCGCCACAGCCCTCCGATTTGCCGCACGCGGCGCAACCGTCGTGCTCGCGAGCCGCCAGGCCGAAGCCCTTCGCGCCCTCGCCGCCGAGTGCCGGGAGGCGGGCGGTGACGCCCTCGCTGTGCAAACGGATGTCACGGATGCCGGTCAGGTGGAATCCCTCGCCAGAACGACTGTCGCCCGGTTTGGCCAAATCGATGTGTGGGTCAACAACGCCGGCGTCTCGGTGTTCGCTCCCTTCCTCGAGATGCCCCTCGATGACTTCCGCAGGGTGCTCGACGTCAATCTCTTCGGCTGCGTCTACGGCGCCAGGGCAGCCCTGGCCGTCATGACAAAGCAGGGACATGGAAGCCTGATCAACGTCGCGTCGATCGTGGGCGAAGTGCCGCAGCCGTACACGGCGCCGTACGGCATGTCGAAGGCGGCCGTCCGCGCGCTCGGCGTGAGCCTCCGATCAGAACTCGCGCTCGCGAAGCAAACCGGCATCTCGGTCTCAACGATCATGCCCGCGACGATCGACACACCGTTCTTCCGTCACGCCGCGAACTACACGGGGCGCCAGGTGGTTGCCATGCCGCCCGTGTACAGCCCCGACCTCGTCGCCAAAGCCATCGTGCGGGTATCGAGAAAGCCGCGCAACGAGCTCGTCGTCGGCGGAGCGATCGGCAAGGCACTCGTCGCCCAGCACCGCAAGACGCCTGCGGCCGTCGAAGCCCAGATGGCCCTGCAAACCGACAAGACGCACCTGTCACGACAGAAGGCCGCGGCGGCGACTCGAGGAACCCTCTACTCGCCGCCACCGGCAACGGATGCCGCCGTCACGGGAGGCTGGAATGGGAGCGAACGCGAAGACCGCCGGAAAACCCTCGGTGCCCTGCTTGCCGCTGCCCTCGGCGTGTGGCTCGCGCGACGTTACGTCACAAGCCGGATCGAGGAGCGCAGCGGCGCATAAGGTTCGAAGCGCGAGGCCCCGCGCCGGACAGCCCGCGGTCGACCCGGCGGGTGCGGCCAAACGGACACGTTCAGGCGACTCGGCCAGCCGTCCCGTCGAGCAACCAAGTCGGCGGCCCCGATCAAGCGACCAGACTGGCTGCCCCGTCAGGGCGAGCCGGTCAGGCGGCGAGTGGGCTGCGGCGGAACTTCCGGAAGCCGTGCAGGAAGTGATAGAGCACGGCGGCGAGAGCGACGAGCACCGCGAGGACGCCGTACATTCCGTGGAAGCCGGTGATGGGCAGCAGGGTGCCGAGCACGAGCGGGCCGAAGCCGATGCCAGCGTCGAGCATGAGGAAGAACGTCGACGTCGTGACACCGATGCGGTGCGGCGGCGACATGGTCACGGCGATGGCCTGGGCGCACGGCATGAGTGCACCGAAACCGAAGCCAATGAACACGGCGGAGAGGGCAAGCACGACACCGTTCGGCGAGTATGCCAGCAGCCCGAGTCCGAGCGCGAAGGAGAGCAGCGTCGGGTAGACGACGGCGTTGTCTCCGTAGCGGTCCTGGATGCGGCCCATGAACAGGCGTGAGGCGAGAACAACGACGGCGTAGACGAGGAAGAAGGCGCTGGCGGCGGTGACCATGTTCTCCGCCTGCGCGAACGAGTTGAGGAAGGCGATCACACCGGAGTACCCGATCGCGGCGACGAACATAACTCCGCCGATCGCGAGGGCGGCTGGCTCAAACAGGTCGCGGGGGCGCATGCGCCACTTCGTTGCTGCCTGTTCCGGTGTCGGCGGGTGCTCGGGCAGCCTAAGGAACAGCGCGAGGATGAGCCCGACGAGCGCACAGGCCGCGCACACGGCGAACAGCGCCTCATAGGTCGCATATTCGACGAGCAGCACGGCGAGGAACGGGCCAACCGCTGTCGCGAGCGTCATCGAAATGCCGAAGTACCCGGTTCCCTCGCTGCGGCGGTGCACGGGGATGAGTCCCATCACCGAGGCGGAGAGCGCGGTGCTCGCCGCACCGAAGGCGATGCCGTGGATGGTGCGGATGACGAGGAGCAGTACGAGGTTGTCTGCGGGAATGTAGAGGATGCCTGCGACCACGTACACGACCAGCGCGAGAATCAGCATCCGTCGTCGTCCGACAAAGTCGAGGAACTTGCCGGCGAAGATCCGGGCGAGAAGAGCGCCGATGATGAAGGTGCTCGATGCGAGGCCCGCAGCGGAGTCTGCCGCGCTGAAGCGCTCGACGGCATAGAGGGCCATCGTCGTCATCAGGAGGTAGAACACCATCGAGAGGAAGAAGTTGACGAACACCGCGAGTACGAATCGGGGCGTCCACAGTTTTGAGTTGACGTTTGTCACTTGGTTAATCACTTTCATGTCCAGGGACTACGCACCACTGGAGATGACGAGCCGAACGTTACATTTTACCTCCGTTTTTCCGGGCGTTTGTCGCGGGCACGACGCTGGCGATGGGTGCCTGTGAAGCGACCCCACAGAAGCTGGCAGGACGCTGAGTAGGAGGAATCCACAGGCACATGCCGCTGTTGTTTGAGGTAGCGCACAACTCCGCCTCTTTCGCGGAAATCGCGCCGTAAGGAGATCATGAGCAAAGTATTTGAAGAGATCGAGACCCGCGCGGGCGAGGTCACGAAGTACCGTCGCCACAGCAACGGTCGCGGATTTGTCGCGTCAACAGCCACGGTCGACCCCACCGCATACCTCGAGTCGACGGCATACGTCGAGCCGGGCGCACACGTCGCCGGCCGGTGCTGGATCGGCGCCGGCAGCTGGATCGACCGAGATGCCGCACTGGCACCCGGTGTGTTCGTTGGCGCCAACGTCCACGTCGGCGCTGGCGCTGTCGTTGGAGTCGGTGCCGAGATCGGCAGCAACTCCCGCATCGGAACCGAGGCGAGGATCGGGCCAGGTGCCCACATCACCCGCGACAGCACGATTGCCCCGAACGCGGTCGTCGCCAGTCGCCCCGGCGCATCGCGCGTTCCCGACCACATCACGCGCGCTGCATAAACACCCTGTCAGACACCTGCACTGACCTGAAAACGGATGCCCCGGCATCCGTTTTCGTGGTTAACGTCCGTTTTCGTGATTCCCGACGTGGCATTCACTGACCGAACAAAAGGTTGATTCGGTGTCGGTGGTGCGTTGCTAGGGTCGAAAGACGCTCGACGCGTTCGATCGCGTCGCGACCGGGAGGTAGCCATGCAGAAGAACGACCGACTTCGCCAGATCATCGTGCTGGTCAGCGCAATCATCGCCGTCATCGGCGGCTTTATCGGCTCGGGTGCCGCGGGCGGCACCCCCATCGCAGAGGCGTCGGGCGGGGCGCTCTCGGCGGATGCCACGCCGGTGGCTCCAGACGGACCGGCGTTCGGCATCTGGTCTGTGATCTACGCGGGCCTCATCGCCTACGCGATCTGGCAGTTGCTTCCCGCACAGACGACGGCGGCGCGTCACCGTCGGCTCGGCTACCCGATCGCGCTGTCGCTGATTCTCAACGCGGCGTGGATCCTCAGCGTGCAGTTCGACGTGCTCTGGGCGAGTGTGCCCGTAATCGTTCTGCTGCTCATCGTGCTGATCGGGGCATTCCGCATCACGCTCGCGAGTCGACCGTCGAATATCGTCGACGCCATCGTGACCGACGGGACGGTTGGCCTCTACCTCGGCTGGGTGACCATCGCGACGGTGGCGAACACGGCGGCCGTGCTTGCCGCCGCAGGCTTCAACGGGTTCGGCCTGTCGCCTGATGTGTGGGGCGTGATCCTCATCGTCATCGCGGGGATCATCGGCAGCGCACTGGCGCTGTACAGCCGCGGGCGTCTTGCACCGACCGCTTCTCTCGGCTGGGGAATCGCGTGGGTCGCCGTCGGCCGACTGACCGGCGACCTCATCTCGCAGCCGACCGGCATCACGGCCATCATCGTCGTCGTCGTGCTCGTTGCCGTCACCGTGGTTGCCCGCGTCCGTGCGCCGCGACCGCTGCCAGAGCGGGTGCCGGC